>NZ_LZMB01000515.1 GCF_001673555.1 Mycobacterium sp. 1165178.9
CGCGCATCGCGATCTCTTCGAGGACCACGTCGCGTTCCAGCTCGACATCGTTGGCCGCACAGCACCCGTTGAGCACCTGCTGTTCAAGTCGACGCCCAGCCGCACCGCGGTGGACATCGCGCAGGCGATGGACGCCGTCGGGGGAGAGCTGAACGCTTTCACCGCCAAGGAGCACACCTGCTACTACGCGCATGTGCTCGACAGCGATCTGGCGCTGGCCGTCGACCTGGTCGCGGACGTGGTGCTCAACGGGTGCTGTGCGGCCAACGATGTCGAGCTGGAACGCGACGTGGTCCTCGAAGAGATCGCGATGCGCGACGACGACCCCGAGGACGCGCTCGGCGACATGTTCCTGAGCGCGCTCTTCGGTGACCACCCGGTGGGCCGTCCCGTCATCGGCACCGCGCGATCGGTGGCGTCGATGACGCGAAACCAGCTGCACTCGTTTCACGTCCGGCGCTACACCCCGGAGCGGATGGTGGTGGCGGTGGCCGGCAACGTCGACCACGACGAGGTGGTCGCGTTGGTGCGCAGGCACTTCGGACCGCATCTGGTTCGCGGCCGCGAACCCATCGCGCCGCGCAAGGGTGCCGGACGGGTCACCGGCCGCCCCAGTCTGCTGCTGGGCAACCGGGACGCCGAGCAGGCTCACGTGTCGCTGGGCGT
>NZ_LZMB01000516.1 GCF_001673555.1 Mycobacterium sp. 1165178.9
GGCGCCTCGAATACGGTGCGTACGGACAGGGTGGCGTCGAGGGTGTTTTCGATCGCGGCGACTAGGCGGGTGGCTAGTAGTGAGTCCCCGCCCAGGTCGAAGAAGGAGTCCTCGACCCCGACGCGTGTCACACCGAGCACTTCGGCGTAGATGCCGGCCAGGATGTCCTCAACCGGGGTGGCCGGAGCGCGATAACCCCCGCCGTCCTGGTATTCGGGGGCCGGCAGGGCGCGGGTGTCGAGTTTGCCGTTGACGGTCAACGGCAGCGCGTCGATCACCACCACCGCGGCCGGCACCATATATTCCGGGAGCCGCCCGGCCAACTGGGCGCGCAGGTCGGCTGGGTGTGCGGTCCCGGTGACATAACCCAGCAGCCGCGTGTCGCCGGGGCGGTCCTGGCGGGCGATCACCGCCGCCTGCTCGACCCCGTCCAGGCCGGCCAGTGCGGCCCGGACTTCCCCGCACTCGATGCGATAACCGCGGATCTTGACCTGCTCATCAGCGCGCCCCACATACCCCAGCTGCCCATCAGCCCCCCAACGCACCAGATCCCCGGTGCGATACATCCGGATCCCCGCCGCCGAGGGCCCGGCGAACGGACAGGCCACAAACCGCGACCCGGTCAACCCCGCCCGGCCCAAATAGCCCACCGCCACACCGGCACCGGCCACATACAACTCCCCGACCACCCCGACCGGCACCGGACGCAACCAGCCATCGAGCACAAACAACGCCGCCCCGGCCACCGGCGCACCGATCGGCGGTGCACCCGACCCCGCCGCCAACGGCGCACTGATCGCCACACACATCGTGGTCTCAGTCGGCCCATAGGCGTTGACCATCACCCGCCCCGGCGCCCACCGATCCACCACCTCAGCCGGACACGCCTCCCCGGCCATCACCAACGCCACCGACTCCAACCCCGCCGGGTCCAACACCGCCACCGCCGACGGGGTCTGAGTCAACACGCTGACCTGCTCGGCAACCAGCACGCCATGCAACTCTGGCGGGGAACCCACCACCGCCTCGGGCACCACCACCAACCGCCCGCCACGCAACAACGCACCGAAGATCTCCCACACCGAGACATCAAAGGCATACGAATGACACTGACTCCACACCCCCACCGCCG
>NZ_LZMB01000517.1 GCF_001673555.1 Mycobacterium sp. 1165178.9
ACCGCCGGTGCCAACTGCGCCCGCGCCGCATACAACGCCGCGGTATACCCAGCAGGACCCGAACCAATAACGATCACATCGTGGACGTCGGAGGAGCTCATAGGCGGCCACACTACTGCGAATCCGGTAAGCGCCGACCCCATCCCGCTGGCCGCCAAGGCAACGAAGTGAAGCAGCGCACACAACGCCCAGTTGTGCCTTCACAACTGATGACCTCTACTGACGCCGTCGCAAGTGGTGCACCATGGAAATCGCGACCCCGTGGGTCCAACGACGAACCTCGCGGGTGCCCACACACCCAACTTCATCGCGATGCCGCGGCCCGACAGCCCGCCCCGCGGCCGCAAATCGGCCCAATCTGAGGCCAGATCCGCCATAAGGAACGAGAACGCCACATGACCACCGCACGTCCCGTCAAGACCCGCAACGACGGTCAGTGGGCGCTGGGCGATCGCGAACCGCTCAACCACGCCGAGCAATTCAAGAACGACGACGCGCCGCTCAACGTGCGCGAGCGCATCATCAACATCTACTCGAAACAGGGCTTCGACAGCATCGCCAAGGACGACCTGCGCGGGCGGTTCCGCTGGATGGGCCTTTACACCCAGCGTGAGCAGGGCTACGACGGCAGCTGGACCGGCGACGAGAACACCGACAAGATCGAAGCCAAGTACTTCATGATGCGGGTCCGCTCCGACGGCAAGGCGATGACCGCGCACACGATGCGCACGCTGGGCCAGATTTCGACCGAATTCGCCCGCGACACCGCCGACATCAGCGACCGGGAGAATCTGCAGCTGCACTGGGTCCGGATCGAGGACGTGCCCGAGATCTGGCGGCGGCTCGACTCGGTGGGCCTGCAGACCACCGAGGCCTGCGGTGACTGCCCGCGCGGCATCCACGGTTCGCCGCTCGCCGGCGACTCGCTCGACGAAATCCTCGATCCGTCACCGGCGATCGACGAGATCGTGCGACGCTCGCTGAACAACCCCGAGTACGCCAACCTGCCGCGCAAGTACAAGACCGCGGTCTCCGGGCTGCAGGACGTCTCCCACGAGACCCATGACATCGCGTTCGTCGGCGTCAACCACCCCGAGCACGGCCCCGGCCTGGACCTGTGGGTCGGCGGCGGCCTGTCCACCAACCCGATGCTGGCCCAGCGGCTGGGCGTGTGGGTCCCACTGGACGAGGTCGCCGACGTCTGGGAGGGCGTCACCCGGCTGTTCCGCGACTACGGCTACCGGCGGCTGCGCGCCAAGGCCCGGCTGAAGTTCCTGGTCAAGGACTGGGGCGTGGAGAAATTCCGCGAAGTCCTGGAGACCGAGTACATGAACCGCCGCTTGATCGATGGGCCGGCGCCCGCGCCGGTCAAGCACACCATCGACCACGTCGGGGTGCAGCGGATAAAGAACGGCCTGAACGCCGTGGGCGTCGCGCCGATCGTCGGGCGCGTATCGGGCACCACCTTGTCGGCCGTGGCCGACCTGATGGAGAAGGCCGGCTCCGATCGGGCGCGGTGGACGCCGTTCCAGAAACTGGTCATTCTCGACGTTGCCGACGACAAGGTCGACGAGCTGGTCGCGGGGCTGGAAGCGCTCGGGCTGCCGTCGCGGCCGTCGTCATGGCGCAAGAACACCATGGCGTGCACCGGAATCGAGTACTGCAAGCTGTCGTTCGCCGAAACCCGGGTGCGGGCACAGACTTTGGTGCCCGAGCTGGAGCAGCGCCTGGCCGACGTCGATTCCAGGCTCAACCTGCCGATCAGCGTGCACCTCAACGGATGCCCGAACTCGTGCGCCCGAATCCAAGTGGCCGACATCGGGTTCAAGGGCCAGTGGATCGACGACGGCGAGGGCAACTCGGTCGAGGGCTTCCAGGTTCACCTCGGCGGCGGCCTGGGCGAGCAGAGCGGCTTCGGCCGAAAACTGCGCCAGCACAAGGTCACCAGCGCCGAACTGGGCGACTACATCGACCGGGTGACGCGCAAGTACCTCGACGGTCGCCAGGACGGCGAGGCCTTCGCCACCTGGGCGCTGCGCGCCGACGAGGACGAATTGCGCTGAGGCAGCGATGAACACACTGGTACTCACCGCACATGGCAGCCGCGACCCCCGGTCGGGCGCCAACGCCGCGGCCGTGGCCGACCGCCTGGCGGCGATGCGGCCTGGCCTCGACGTGCGGCTGGCGTTCCTCGAGCTCAATACGCCGGGCTTCGCCGACGTGGTGGCCGGGTTGCCGGACAGCCGCCGCGCGGTGGTGGCCCCCTTGCTGCTCGCCAGCGCCTATCACGCGCGCCTGGACATCCCCAACCAGATCGCCGACGCCGGCGCCCAGGGCATTCGGCAGGCCGACGTGCTCGGCGAAGACGAGCGGTTGGTCGCCGTGCTGCGCGAACGACTCGTCGAGGCCGGGGTTTCCCCGCTCGACAACGATCTCGGGGTGATGGTCGTCGCGATCGGTTCGTCGAACCTCGCCGCCAATGCGCGCACTTCGAAGGTGGCGGCCAGGCTGGCCGCCGGCACCCAATGGGCCGGGGCCACAACGGCGTTCGCCACCCGGCCCGAGGCATCGGTGGCCCGCGCCGCCGATCAGCTGCGCCGCTGCGGCGCGCGCCGGCTCGTCATCGCGCCGTGGTTCTTAGCCCCGGGCCTCATCACCGACGGCGTGTCAAACTTCGCCCGCGACAACGGCATTCCGATGTCGGCACCGCTGGGCGCTCACCAGCTGGTGGCCGAGACGGTGCTCGACCGCTACGACGAAGCCTTTGCCGAGGACGCTGCTGCCTGAGCTTTCGACGCCGCCGCACGGCTGAGAATGTGGCTGAGCAGGTCGCGGATGGCGCCCGGCGGCGGGGTGCGCCCGCCGATCCAGATGGCCCGAAACTTGCGGCGTAAGTCCAACTTCGGGATGTTCACCGCGTGGAGGCGACCGTCGGCCAGGTCGTCGGCGACGGCTAGTCGGCTCATGGTCGCCGGTCCCGCGCCGGCGAGCACCGCGGCGCGCATGGCCGCCGCCGAGGTTAATTCCAGCACGGGTTCGGCTTGTTCCATGTCCTCGCCGAGCACCTTGCGCAAGGCGGCCGTCAGCGAATCGCGGATGCCCGAATGGAGTTCACGGGCCACCAGCGGCGTCTGCGCGAGCTCGCGTGCCGTCACCACCCGCCCCCGTCGCGCCCACTTGTGGTCGGGCGCAACCACGATCACCAGCTCGTCCTCCCCCACCACACAGCTACCCAAACCCTTTGGCGTACCTGGGTTTTCGACGAAACCGAGGTCGGCGCTACCGTCGCGGACCGCGGCGATCGCATGGTCGCTGTTGGTGGCGGTCAGAATCACCTGGGGCGCAGTATCGCCGCGCCGCGTCGCCTCGGCCTGCAGCGATAGCAGCCAGTGCGGCATGAGTTGTTCGGAGATCGTCTGGCTGGCCGCCACCCGGATGCGTTCGCGGCCTTCCTTTCGGAGAGAACCCAGGCCCGCATCGACCTCACCGGCGACCTCGAGCAGGCGGGTCGCCCAATCCGCGACGATCAGGCCAGCGGGCGTCAGTTGCGAGCCCCGCGTGGTCCGGACGGCCAGGGTGACGCCGATCTGGGCCTCCATCGTGGCGAGCCGCCGGGATATCGCTTGCTGGGTCAGCCCGAGCTCGCGCGCGGCCCGGCCGAGGCTGCCGGTCTCGGCGATCGCCAAAAACGCCTCGAACGAGGCGAGGTCGGGCAACCGAGGGCTCAGCGGCATGGGCGGCAGCTCACAATCAAATCGTGTGACACAACTATAGCTTGTGACACCACAACGCCAAACCTCTACTCAGGCAGCGCCCGAGCCGTAACGATGGGACGCATGAGGCGCGCAGTCGACCAGGTTCAGAACCAGCAGTCTGGGCCCCGCTTTTTTGCGGGCTACCGAATGCTTCAACCAAGAGGCCGGTAGCCTCCGCGCGCGCCGTCGCGCTAAATTAGCCAGCCAGACCATATTTGACTGCTCGCAGCCGGCTGACCCCGCTAGCCAGAAGGAAGGACATCACTCGTGGCCTACGTGATCGCCGAACCCTGTGTCGACATCAAAGACAAGGCGTGCATCGAGGAATGCCCCGTCGACTGCATCTACGAGGGTGCTCGGATGCTCTACATCCACCCTGACGAGTGTGTCGACTGCGGTGCCTGCGAACCGGTGTGTCCGGTCGAGTCCATCTTCTACGAAGACG
Organism: Mycobacterium sp. 1165178.9; assembly: GCF_001673555.1. Classification (GTDB taxonomy): domain Bacteria; phylum Actinomycetota; class Actinomycetes; order Mycobacteriales; family Mycobacteriaceae; genus Mycobacterium. Next base: position 4,201 of record NZ_LZMB01000517.1, read on the forward strand.
ACCTGCCCGACGAGCACAGCCAATACCTGCAGATCAATGCCGATTTCTTCAGCGAGCTCGGCTCGCCAGGGGGCGCGGCGAAGGTCGGGCTGACCGAGAACGACCCGGCCCCGGTCAAGGAGCTGGAGAGCCGAGCAGAGGCGTCGTAGCCTCACCCGTTTCGTAAGGTGAGGCAATGCGGATAGCTCGAATCCTCCACGTCATCCGGCAAATGGGGTCGCTGGCCGTCACGGCCACGACGGCGGCGTCCACCATCAACGCCTACCGGCCGTTGGCGCGTCGCGGATATCCCTCCCTGTTCTCGTGGATGTTTGGGCTGGTCGTCACCGAATTGCCGCTGCAAACGCTGCTCACCCAACTCAGTGGATTGGCGTTGACCGGCCGCCGCCTAAACAAGCCCGTGCGAATATCCGCTTGGATTGTCGGCGCCCTCTCCGGGCTGGGCCTGCTGAACCTCGGCCGCGCGGGCCATCGGGCCAATGTGCCCCTGTCCGAGGCGCTGGACAGCGGGCTGGGGGCGGACCGGCTCACCGAGTCGGGAGGCCTGTGGCGGCGGCCGTCCGGCGGTGGCACCGCCAAGACCCCGGGGCTGGTGCGAATGCTGCGGATCTACCGCGACTACGCCCACGACTCCGACATCAGCTACGGCGAATACGGCAGCGCCAACCACCTCGACATCTGGCGACGGCCCGACCTCGATCCGGCCGGCAAGGCACCGGTGCTCTTCCAGATCCCCGGCGGCGCCTGGACGACGGGAAACAAACGCGGACAGGCTCATCCGTTGATGAGCCACCTCGCCGAACTGGGCTGGGTCTGCGTGGCGGCCAACTACCGGCACAGCCCACGCAACACCTGGCCCGACCACATCGTCGACGTCAAGCGCGCCCTCGCCTGGGTCAAGGAGCACATCGCCGAATACGGGGGCGACCCCGACTTCGTCGTCATCACCGGCGGTTCGGCCGGCGGCCACCTCACGGCGCTGGCCGCGCTGACGCAGAATGACCCGCAGTTTCAGCCGGGATTCGAGGACGCCGACACCCGGGTGCAGGCGGCGGTCCCGCTCTACGGCATCTACGACTTCACCCGGTTCGACAAGACGCTGCATCCGATGATGCCGGCGCTGCTGATCAAGTCGATCATCAAGCAAAAGCCATCCACACATCTGCAGACGTTCGAGGCTGCGTCACCGGTCAACCATGTGCGCGCCGACGCTCCCCCGTTCTTCGTCCTGCATGGCACCAACGACTCGCTGGCCTACGTCGAGCAGGCCCGCATGTTCGTCGAACGACTCCGGCAGGTCAGCGCGCAACCAGTGGTGTACGCCGAATTACCGCTCACCCAACACGCTTTCGACATCTTCGGCTCGGTCCGCGCCGCCCACACCGCGGTGGCCATCGAGCAATTCCTCGCCGAGATCTACGCCGCGCACCTGCGGGCTGACGTCGTTGCGGCTCCCGAGGTGTCCTAAACGCTAGGACTTCGGACGCACCCCCGCGGCGCGGTACACGAACACGGGTTCGACCGGAAAACGCAGTGTCGTCCCGGGTAGGGCTGCCAGCACCTCGCCGGGAATTCGCTTCTTGTAGTTGAGCCTCATCGAGCCGCTGAAAGCGGCGTCGACTCCACGAAGGTCGATGTCAACGCCGAGGCCCTTCTCGGTGATGGTGACCCGACCCGGCCCGAAGTCGGTGTCCCACGGGCAGTCGATGGACCGCAGGTTGGCGTCACCGCGCGCGGGAAAAGTGGCCACGATTCGGGCGGCAGTGAACGCGAACCCACCCGTATACCGCGAGACGCCGGCGGCCGAATACACCCCGGGCACATGGCCACTGAAGTGCCGGACCACCCCCACCCGCCCGGCGCTGAAGATGATTCCCTCGGCTTCGAGTTCCTCACGCAGCGGGGCGGGCAGCTGGCCGATCTGGGACAAGTTGCGAAGGAATCCGAACACGTCCGAACCGTAGCCTCGCGACGGGTGTCCCGCAGCTTATTGCACCGTCACGGTCAGCGTGTAGGTGCACGCCGGTTTGGCGTCCTTGCCCACGAAGCTCGTGTAGGACGTGCTGGCGGCGGTGGTGCCCGGTTTCAGGGCCGAAAACGTCCACTCTTCGTTGCCCGGCGCCCCCAGCGCGTCAGACGTCGGCGGGACGAACTCGTGGCTGAGCTGCTTGATGATCGACGCATCGCCGATCTTGGTGTCGGGGTTCCACCGGTATGGGGTGGTGTAATTCGACCCCAGCTCCACCACCAGGGTGTTGCCGACGGAGAGGGTGATGTCCTGCTTGATCTCGCTCTGCGTCAGCACCTCGTTCATGGGGACCTGGAGCGTTTTGGTCGACGGGGGGTTCCTGGACGCGAAGTGGCAGCCCACCACGGTCGACAACATCAGCACGGCGACTGTTACCAGCAGCCTGACCCTCACCAGATCCCCCTTCGATTTCCCGCCCCGGAGCCTAATAGGTCTGACCCAGACCGAAGATAGGCGACGACGCCGCCGATCGTCGCGTCCGGCAGGATGGGCTGGTGTTTGGCCTCGAACTGATCGTCGCCCTGGTGTCCACCGTCATCGTCGGGACGGTCATCGGCCGGCGCTATCGCGTCGGTCCCCCGGTGTTGCTGATCTTTTTGGGCGTCCTGCTGGGACTGATTCCCCACTTCGCGCACATCAAGGTCAACGGCGAGATCGTGCTGCTGCTGTTTCTTCCGGCGATCCTCTACTGGGAGGGCCTCAACACTAGCTTCCGCGAGATCCGTGCCAACGCGCGCATCATCGTGTTTCTCAGCATCGTCCTGGTGATCGCCACCGCGGTAGCGGTGTCGTGGACGGCGCGGGCGCTGGGCATGAATTCACACGCCGCCGGCGTCCTGGGCGCGGTGTTGTCGCCCACCGACGCCGCCGCGGTGGCCGGTCTCGCCAAGAAGCTGCCACGCCGATCGCTGACCGTGCTGAAGGCCGAGAGTCTCATCAACGACGGCACGGCCCTGGTGCTGTTCGCCGTCAGCGTCAACGTCGCGATCGGTGGGTCGAGGATCACCCCACCCGAGGTGACCGTCCGGTTCATCGTCTCCTACCTCGGCGGGATCGCGGCCGGTCTGCTGGTCGGTGGAGCGGTGGCGCTGCTGCGCAAGCGAATCGACGCCCCGCAGGAGGAAGGAGCGTTGAGCCTGGTGACGCCGTTCGCGGCCTTCCTGCTGGCCCAATCGATGGACTGCAGCGGAGTGGTCGCGGTGATGGTGTCGGCGCTGGTCCTCGCCTACGCCAGCCCGTTGGTTATCCGGGCCCGGTCCCGGCTGCAGGCCTTCGCCTTCTGGGACATCGCGACATTTCTGCTCAACGGCTCGTTGTGGGTGTTCGTCGGTGTCCAGATCCCGGGAGCGCTGCGCGGCATCGTGGGCGTCGACGGCGGGGTCCGGCACGCCGTGTTCGTGGCGCTGGTGATCACCGGCGTGGTGATCGTCTCGCGCATCTTCTGGGGCGAAATCACCACGCTGCTGATTCGACTCATCGACCGCCGCCAGGTGCAACGCGAACGCCGGATCAATTGGCGCCAGCGCTTCGTCACCGCCTGGGCGGGATTCCGTGGTGCCGTATCGCTGGCGGCGGCGTTGGCCGTGCCGATGACAACACTGAGCGGCGCACCGTTCCCCGATCGCAGCATGCTGATCTTCGTCGTGGTCGTCGTCATCCTGGTGACCGTCCTGGTCCAGGGCAGCACGCTGCCCGCCGTCGTTCGGTGGGCGAACATGCCCGAAGACGCGACCCACGCCCAGGAATTGCATCTGGCGCGCTGCCGGGGGTCGCAAGCCGCCCTCGAAGCGCTGCCCACGGTCGCCGACGAAGTCGGCATCGGCGACGACCTGAGGCGGCGGCTGCAAAAGGAATACGAGGAAAAGGCGGCGCTGGTGCTGGCCACCGAGAACGCTGAACCAAACACCCGCATTCTCAAGGGCCGGGAGAAGGTCCGGCGGGTGCGTCTGGGCGTGCTCGAACACAAGCGCCGGGAAATCACTTCGCTGCGCAATCAAAACCTGATCGACGACATCGTGTTGCGCGAGTTGCAGAACGAGATGGATCTCGAGGAAGTGCAGCTGCTCGCCGCCGCTGCCGACGAAGACGAGGACGAATAGGGCCCGTCGGTGGCCGACCGTACAGTCGGCGCCATGCTGCACACCGTCGCGATCCGTGGCTATCGCTCGCTGCGCGAGGTGATCCTGCCCCTGGGTCGTCTATCGGTGATCACCGGCGCCAACGGCGCCGGCAAATCCTCGCTGTATCGCGCGCTGCGCCTGCTGGCCGACTGCGGCCGCGGCGAGGTCATCGGGTCGCTCGCCCGCGAGGGCGGGTTGCAATCGGTGCTGTGGGCCGGTCCCGAGCAGCTAGCCGGCGCTCGACGCTCCGGGAAGGCCGAGGGCACCGTGCACACCCGGCCCGTTTCACTCGAAATGGGCTTCGCCGCAGATGATTTCGGCTATCTGGTGGATTTGGGCATGCCACAGTCGGCCGGAAAGTCGGTGTTCGCCCGCGATCCGGAGATCAAACGGGAAGTGCTGTTCGCCGGTCCCGTGCTGCGGTCCAGTACGACGCTGGTGCGCCGGTCGCGCGTCTTCGCCGAGGCCAGCGCGGACTCCGGCAGCGGTTTCGACGAATTGTCCCGATCCCTGCCGTCCTACCACAGCGTGCTCGCCGAATACGCCCACCCGCACGCGCTTCCCGAGCTCGCCGCCGTGCGAGAACGGCTGCGCGGCTGGCGGTTCTACGACGGCTTCCGAGTCGACGCGGGAGCGCCCGCGCGGCACCCGCAGGTGGGCACCCGCACCCCGGTGCTCTCCGACGACGGCAGTGACCTGGCGGCCGCGATCCAGACGATCCTCGAGTCGGGATTCGACGACCTGAACCGCGCCGTGGCCGAGGCATTCGACGGTGCCACCGTCTCGGTCGCCATCCATGACGGGTTGTTCGACCTCCAACTGCGGCAACGCGGCATGCTGCGCGCGTTGCGATCGGCCGAATTATCCGACGGCACACTGCGTTTCCTGCTGTGGGCCGCGGCCCTGTTGAGCCCGCAACCGCCCTCCCTGATGGTGCTCAACGAACCGGAAACCTCGCTGCACCCCGACCTGGTTGCACCGCTGGCGTCGCTGATCCGCACCACCGCCGCCAAGACGCAAGTCGTGGTGGTCACCCATTCCCGGTCGCTGCTCGACTTTCTCGATACGACGCCGGTCGCAGACATAGAGGACGCCACCGAAGGCCAGGCCGTCGAGATCGAGCTGTTCAAGGACTGGGGCGAAACACGCATCAGCGGCCAGACTTTGATGACGACGCCCCGGTGGGATTGGGGCACTCGCTAGTCGCTCTTGGCTTCGCCGCCGGTGCTGACCGTCGCCGCGAATCCTGCCGTCGAGCGTGCATCCTGGGCGGCCCTGCCCGGCGTGTCGCCGCCGTAGCTGCACACTCAACGCCATGTACGCACATTCACCACAAGATTGCCCGTCAGGCAATCTTGCCCAGTAGGCAAGTTTGGCGTACGTTGGTCGGCATGACCGGGCTCCGTGAGCGCAAGAAGGCCGACACCCGGCGCGCGCTCAGTGATGCCGCGCTGCGGCTGGCTTTCGAACGCGGTCTGGAAAACGTGACGCGGGAAGACGTCGCCAACATGGCCGGCGTCTCGCTGCGCACGTTCAATAACTACTTCAGCGGCAAGTACGAGGCGCTCGCCTACCGGCAAGCCGAACGCGTGCGACGCAGCGTTGCCGTGCTGCGACAGCGCCCTTCGGACGAACCGCTGTGGACCGCCCTCACCCATGCCGTGCTGGAACCCTTGGAAGAGGACTTCGGCGACGTGTATGGCGAGGAGAACCGCGCGCCCAGCCGGCAAGAGCTTGTCGAGGTCCGAAGGCTGGTCATGCACCCACAGGTGCGGAACTCGGTGCCACACAACCTGTTCGACGAGTTGCTCCACGTGATCGCCGAACGTACGGCGACCGACCCCGACCGCGACCTGTACCCACGATTGGTGATGTCCGTCGTACGCGCCGTCGGTGATGCCGCCGCCGACGCCTATGTGCGGGCCGACCCGCCGGTGGCCATCACCACGCTGATCCGCGAGGGCTTCGCCGCCGTCAGCGCTGGGCTACCCGAACCTGCCAGGGAGAAGGCGCGCCATGACTGACGAACATTCCGACGTCGTCATCGCCGGCGCGGGGCCCAACGGGCTGCTGCTCGCGTGCGAGCTGGGGCTGACTGGGATCAGGCCCGTCGTGCTCGACGTCCTGCCGGGACCCAGCTCCGAGCCGAAAGCCAACGGCCTTGTCGGACAGATCATCCGGCTGCTCGACATGCGCGGGCTGTATCAGACCTTCGCCGGTGACGACGCGCCTCCACGCCCAAACCCTGGATGGATTTTCGCGGCCATGGGGCTGAACTTCTCGGAGGTGACCGACAACCCGATGTATGTGCTGGCCATGCAGCAGCCCCGGTTGGTGCGGCTGCTGGAAAAGCGGGCCCGCGACCTCGGGGTTGATCTGCGTTGGGGCCATGGACTCGTCGACATCGAACAGAACACGGAATCGGTTGCGCTGACGGTCTCGTCGCCCGAGCGCGAGTACACCATCGCCGCCGGCTACGCCGTCGGCGCCGACGGTGGCCGCAGCCTGGTCCGCAAGAGGCTCGGCATCGACTTTCCCGGCTTCACATCGCCAATGGTCGCCCGGCTGGCTCACGTGCATATCCCCGACGAGCTCCACCGAGCCTACAGCCGTATCGAAATTCCAGGATTCGGACTGCTTCCCTTCGGCCACAGCCGCTTTGACCGGGGCGGGATCATCTACGCCGAATTCGAGCCGGGCCGATCGCTGCTCGGGACCCTCGAGTTCGGCCCTCCAGTCCCCGACGTTCCCATGACTTTGACCGAACTCCGCGACAGCGCACGGCGCGTTCTCGGCGTCGACATCCCGTTCGAGGAGCCGAAAGACGCAGGGCCGCACGCCCTTCGCCGGATCAACGGGCAAAACACCCGCCACGCCGAGCGCTACCGTGATGGCCGAGTCCTGCTGCTCGGTGACGCCGCGCACGTGCATAGCCCATTGGGCGGCCCGGGCTTGAATCTGGGCCTGCAAGACACCATGAACCTGGGCTGGAAGCTGGCGGCCGCGGTCAACGGCACGGCCCCGGCCGGATTGCTCGACACCTACCAGTCCGAGCGTTACCCGGTGGGTCAGCGCGTGATGATGCACTCGCTGGCGCAGCTCGCCCTCATGGCGCCGGGGCCCGAGGTCGCCGCACTGCGAACGTTGTTGGGCGAGCTCCTCACGTTCCCCGCCGCGCAAAGGCACATGGCAGCGCTGCTGGCCGGCGCCGACGTGCCGTATGACGTCGGCGACGATCACCCGCTGTCGGGCTGGCTCGTGCCTGACCTGACGCTTGATGACGGTCGACGGGTCGCCGAACTACTCCACGATGGCCGCCCAGTTCTGCTCGACCTTGACGGAGGCTTCGCGGACACGGCGCGTGGCTGGGCAGATCGAGTCGACACCGTCAGCGCGAGCATCGCTGGCGGACCCGCCGAGGCGATGCTGATTCGCCCCGATGGATACGTCGCCTGGGCGGCCGACGAACTCGGCTCGTCTCAGGAAGCGGCCCTACGTGCGGCGCTACAGCGCTGGTTCGGGCCGCAGACGGACGGATAACGGCGCACCGAAGTGAAGTTCACACAGAGTTCAGGCACGCGACGGTTCAGCATTGATGGGTGCACACGCGCACCGCGTGTCCTCACGTTATGCGCGTTGTACAGGTCGCCAATTTCTACGGCCCTCGCTCCGGCGGCCTCCGCACCGCGATCGACCGGCTGGGCGCGGAATATTGCGCCGCGGGGCACGAAGTCTTCTTGATCGTTCCCGGCCAGCACGCTGAGCGCGCCCAGCTGTACACCGGCGTCGTGCGAATCACCCTGCCGGCCCGCCTGATTCCCTTGACCGGTGGTTATCGTGCGGTGATGCCGGGCCCGGTGAAGGCGCTGCTGGCCGCGCTGCGACCCGACGCATTGGAGGTTTCGGATCGCCTCACCCTGCGATCACTGGGGCGGTGGGGCCGTGACTTCGGCGCCACGACGGTGATGATCTCCCATGAGCGTTTGGATCGCCTTGTCGGACAGATCCTTCCGCGAAGGGCCGCACAAAGGTTCGCCGACGTGGCCAACGCGCGCACCGCCGCGAACTATGACACCATCGTGTGCACCACCGGTTTCGCGCGCGAGGAATTCGACCGCATCGGCGCCGACAACACCGTCACGGTGCCGCTTGGTGTGGACCTGCAGACGTTTCACCCGCGCCACCACTCCTATTTGGTGCGCGAGCAGTGGGCCGCGCCAACGCAGATGCTGCTGGTCCACTGCGGGCGACTGTCGGTGGAAAAGCGCGTCGACCGCAGCATCGACGCGCTCGGCGAGCTGTACCACGCCGGTGTCGACGCGCGACTGGTGGTCGTGGGCGAGGGTCCATTGCGGTCCAGGCTGGAGCGACAGGCCGCGCGGCTGCCGATCGACTTCACCGGTTTCGTCTCCGATCGCAACACGGTGGCGCAGCTCCTGGCGTCGGCCGATGTGACGCTGGCGCCTGGCCCGCACGAGACTTTTGGGCTGGCCGCGCTCGAATCGCTGGCGTGCGGAACCCCAGCCGTGGTCTCACGCACGTCGGCGCTCAACGAGATCATCACCCCGGACAGCGGCGCGTCGGCCGACAATGACCCAGCCGCCATCGCAAAAGCGGTCAGCGCCATCGTCAGTCGCCCCGAACGCCAGCGGCGCATCTCTGCGCGACGTCGCGCCGAGGACTTTACCTGGCATCGCGCCGCGACCGGCATGCTGGCGTCCTTGGGCGCACCGGCATTCGACGACCCGCGCGGCGATTCCGAGCAGACCGCATAGGGTCAGAAGTCCGAGGCCGCCCACGTCCCCGGCGGGTACGGCGGAACTTGTCCGGCGAAGGCGCCATCGGTAAGCGCGCAGAGGGTGTCGGAGATGGTTTCGGCGTTCGCTAGGACCTTGGGCTTTGCGCCTGGCTCGACATGGGCGATCACCGCCCGCCAGGAGTAGCCGATTCCGCCGTGTTCGTACCAGAGGAACCAGTCGCCGCCGTGATTGCCCGCGCGAATCAGGCGCCGAAACGGCGCGTTTGGATCGCTGACCGAATCGCCGGAATTGAATGGAGCCCCGATATCGGCCATCGGCGGCAGGAGTTTGACGAGCTCAGGCGGCACTTGAGCGATGTGCTGCACTTCCTGCACGGGAGTCGTCAAGGCACACTTGACGTTTGGCATCGCGGCGGCCGGTTGCGCCAATGCGACAGCGGATGCGGCGCCTATGAGGACCAAGGTAGGGGCCCGTGTCACGATGTGCCGTCCATACTCGAGGACACCTTCGCCCCAACGACGACGTCGAGCGCGCTGAGGACGCCGGGTTGCGCCGCGCAGACCGAAGGGATCGCGTTCAGCACGCGGGCAGCGGTAGCCGTCGAGCCGGGCAAGTCTCCGCCGTTGAGGGCGAAATCAAGCTGTATCGGCGGCTCCCCGTCGATCGTGATCCGGGTCAATCGGCGAACGGCACTACCCGCCGCGATGGCGGGCTGCCAGTCTTCTACCGGTTCATCGGGCATCGACCAGATCGACGAGAACTGCACGCGCGGTTCACCGTTCACGACGCCCTCGAATCGCATCCGCACGCTGGCTATCGTGCCGGCGGGAATTTCGCCGGCAGCGAAGCTGTAGCGACGTTCGGCGAGGGCGACATCGCGATGCTCATGGACCCCGTCCACGGCCCACCCGAGCCCCTGACCCAGGAGTCGCAACGGCGGCGCGATATGGCCGATCATCGCCCCCGCAGGGAAGAGCTCGGCATCTTGTTCTAGGCTGCGCCCAAAGCCCATCATCGCGAAGAATCCCGGGACCCGATAGGCGCCGCAGGGAATGCGTTCTTGAATAACCACTTTCGCCGGCCGATCGGTCATACTTGCCGCGTGCACGGCGAGGATGTCGCTGGTAATGCCGGTAGCGAACAATGAACTCCTGCCTCGATGGCACGCCTCGTCGAGCCGCTCACGCGCTGAGTCCTCGAGCGACGGCGGATGGAACAGCGCCAAGAAGGACGGCGTGACGACATTCTTTCCGCTTGCCAGGAACGCACACAAGTCGTCTACGACTTCGTTGCTGTCCCGACCGGATGCTGTGGCGAAGTAGGTCACGCAGTCAGCGTCAACCGCGAGAAAATCCTCTAGACTGCCGACGGTCTCAACGCCGGCTGCGCATTCGCCAACCAGGTCGCCCGAATCTCGGCCGACCTTGTCACGACCATGCACCAGGTGCGCAACCAGGTCGAGATGCGGTGACCGAAGGATTTTTCGCAGCGCGATTGACCCGGTATAACCGGTGCCCACGTGCGCCACACGATATTTTGCGCCCACTGCGGCTCCTGTTTGCTCTGCTGCCCATCAGCACACTACGTCACCCTTTGCTGGAAAGAGACGCTTTCAACCAGGCGATTAGGCTCGCTGCAGGCCGACAAGGAGGATCCGTTGGGAGCACGCAGTCAGGTATTGATTACCGCCGCCGAGTTGGCGAACATCATTCAAGCCGGCGATCCGGTGACCATCCTGGACGTGCGGTGGAGAATCGATGCTCCCGATGGGCGGCCGGCCTACCTCGAGGGTCACATTCCGGGCGCCGTGTACGTTTCGCTCGACGATGACCTCAGCGACCACGCGATCTCCGGCAGGGGCCGTCATCCGCTGCCGTCGGGACGCGACGTGCAGACCGCGGCGCGTCGCTGGGGAATCCGGCAGGGCGCATTGGTCGTCGTGTACGACGACTGGAATCGTGCCGGTTCGGCACGAGCGTGGTGGGTGCTGACCGCGGCCGGACTGGATAACGTACGCATTCTGGATGGCGGCTTGGCCGCGTGGCGATCGGCAGGAAATAGCCTGGAGACCGGGCCGGTCGATCCAACGCCCGGGAATGTGACTGTGCCGCACGATGATCTGTATGCGGGAAGCCGAAGCACGCTGACGGCCGACCGAGTCGCCGAAGACACTGTAACGTTGCTTGATGCGCGCGCACCGGAACGCTACCGCGGCGACGTCGAACCTCTCGATCCCGTCGCGGGCCATATTCCCGGCGCGAAAAATCTTCCCAGCGGCTCGGTTCTGGCGGCCGACGGCACCTTCCTCGACGACGACTCACTGGCACAACTGTTGTCCGATCGCGCAATCGAACGTCACGACGCGGTGGCGGCCTACTGCGGCTCTGGCGTCACCGCCACGGTCACGATCGCCGCGCTGGCAGCGATGGGCCGGGAGGCCGCGTTGTATCCGGGGTCGTGGTCGGAGTGGAGCTCGGATCCCGACCATCCGGTGGAACGCGGTGCCGAGTAGCAGTCAGTGACCAGTCCAACTCTGTAGAAAAGCCGCAGTTACCCGGGCGGCGTTCTTTGCGGCAATTGCCTTGTAGCAGAAGAATTGGAACGGAAAGCCCGGTAGGCGAAGCGGATCGCCGGGTCCGTCCGTGATGCACCGGATGCCAATGAACGGGACACCATGGGTATCGACGACGGCCTGCGCGGCCGCAGTCTCCATATCCGTCGCGTCGAAGGCGGGGTCTGACGTCGATACGATATTCACGTTGCTGATCAGGCCGCTTCTCAGCCAGGGGGCCGCCGCCCGGAAAAAGTTGCCGGAGTATAGAAATGAACGGCCGGGTGCGCTGCGGGGCTGGCAGCCAAAAACGCTGCCGCCGTGTGGGATGCATGGGAATGCCACGCCGTTGTTGTTGTCCCAGCTGCATCCGTCGCCGCCGGCGAACACCTGCGGCCGGTGTCGCAGCGTGATGCGCCCGGCAACATTTTCCAATGCGACGGAGAGCTTCTCGGCCGTGGCGAGCATCCCGGGATCAACCGAATGAAACGTCGTGCCGCCATCCAATGTCCACCGTGCCGGTATCGCCACATCCGCGATGCTGGTGCGGCCGCCCCCGCCGGCGACGCCCGAAAACACCACTGCACCAATCGTAATGGTGGACCCACTAGCGAAGCGGTCGAAGGCGGCCTCGGTGGTGTCGGCGGCGTTCGTCAGGCCGATGCCGGTCATCGCCACGATCACCTTCTTGCCGCTTATCGAACCAAGGTAGAAGCGCCGACGACCAGCGACGACCACCGGATCGGGATCGAGCGTAGTGTGGGACAGCACCGCGTCGGCTTCGCCCGGAAAAGCGGACAACACCAGCGTGCGCCGCTCGCCGCGATCCGCACCACCACCGCCCACCGACACAGTAAACGCCACGATGAGCATGGCCCGGAAGGGCTCACGCAGATGACATTTGTTTCACGCAACAGGAAATATGCGCGACCTCGGCCGCCTATGACACCGCATCGAGATCTTCCTAAGATGACATGATGCTCGACCTTGCCGAACGAATCCGCGCGGTTCGAAATATGCGTGCCCGCAGACTGACTGCGTTATGACCGGCCGACTCGACGGCAAGGTCGCGATCATCACCGGCGCCAGTAGCGGCCTGGGACCGGTACTGGGCTCGCTGTTCGTCCATGAAGGCGCGAAGGTGTTGCTGGCGGCACGGCGAGCGGAGCTGGTCCAAGCCGCCGCGCAAGCGGCCGGTCCCGGCGCCCTCGCGATGCGCGCCGATGTGACCGATGAGAACGACGTCGCGGCGATGGTGGGGCGGGCCGTCGACGAGTTCGGTCACGTCGACATCTTGTGCAACAACGCCGCCGCGCCCGGGCAGGACCGCTGGATCTGGGAGCAAACGCTGGACAACTGGAACGCCACCATCGCCATCGACGTCACCGCCGCGATGCTGTGCACCCGCGAAGTTCTCAACCAGTCGATGCTGCAGCGCCGCCGCGGCGTCATCCTGAATTTCTCCTCCACGGTCAGTTACGCGGGCATGGTCCGCAAGACGCACTATGTCACCGCCAAGGCGTCACTGCGGGCGTTCACCAAGGCCGTCGCCCTTGAGGTCGGCCCGCACGGCATCCGGTGCAATTGCATTGTGCCGGGGGCCATCGACACCGAGCTGTGGCGCAACTGGTTGCAACGCACCGCTGACGAGCAAGGCGTCGACGCCGAAAAGGTTCGCACCAGGCAACTCAAAAGCGTTGCTCTGCAGGACATCTCCTCACCCGAGGACGTCGCCAACCTGGCGTTGTTCCTCGCCAGCGACGAAAGCCGCACCATCACGGGCCAATCGATTCCCGTCGATGCCGGGGGGTACATGCAGGGATGAGCGCGCGGGCCACACTGCCTCCCACCACCGGGGGCTGCGCGTGATACGCGTCAGGGCGGGCATATTCAGCCTGACCGCCGCGCCGCCGAACGACGACGGCAGTTATCTACGCTGGCACCTGCTGGATCACATGCCCGAGCAATACCAGCTGCCCGGCATCGTGCACGGGTTGCGCTGGATCGCTGACGGCGATTATCCCGACCACCGCCTGGCCGCCAATGGACCCCTCGGTGACATCGGCAACGCGGTGCACTACCTGGTCGGCGATCCGGTCGAGCAGACCTTCGATGACTTCGTCACCCTAGGGCGCGCGTTACGCGACAACGGTCGCTTCCCGGTAGTGCGACCGTCGCTGCAAGTGGCCGGTCTGCGCCTCCTGCAGTGGCAATCCTCGCCGTACGCGCTGGTGGCGCCCGAAGTGGTGCCGTTTCGGCCGCATCGGGGCATCGTGCTGATCGTGGAGGAACCCACCGAGGGCCGGCCGGACGACTGGCTGCGGTGGCTGCATGCCGAGCACTACCCCGCCCTGCTCGCGACTCCGGGTACGGCCGGCGCGTGGACCTTCGGCTCCAGCCCGGGGTGGAGCCACCTCCCCCGCGGCTGGCGGACCGATCACCAGTACGTCACCGTCGTCTACCTCGACGAGGATCCGTTGACCACCATCGGTGCGCTGGCGCCGCTCATCGAAGAGCGTTGGCGTTCAACGGCGGTGCGCCCGGTATTCGCCGGCCCGCTGCGCACCATGATCAGTTGGGAAGCCTGGCCGTAGGCTGCGATGTTCCTATGAGGCGCAGCAGGTGCACTCCGATTGGTCGGCGGGTCCGAATGTCTCGGAATCAGCCTTCACTGTGTAAATTTCCCAACGTTCACCGCCCGGACCGCTGACCCAGACTTTGTCCTGTGTCGCGAAGCAACATGTCGTGTCGATCTCTTCGTCGGTCGGCAGGCCGACTTCGGCAAGCCGTTGGCTTTCGCTATGCACGCTGTCGCTGGAGGCGACCTCGACGCCAAGGTGGTTGAGGCTGCCGCCGTGGCCGGGATTCTCCAGCAACACCAATTTCAGCGGCGGCTGGTTGACGACGAAATTGGCGTAGCCGGGCTTGACCTTGGCCGGTTCGACGTCGAAAAGTTTAGTGTAGAACGCAATTGCCTCGTCGAGGTTGTCGACGTTGAGGGCGAGTTGGACACGCGACATGGTTACCTTCCTTTCGCGGCGGGTATCTCGATTGTCATCGTGGTCCCGAGCAGTTCCTCGATGAGGGCACGGACATGCTCGGCGATGTCCTCGCGAACGGCGCGTACCGTCTCGACCGGCTGACCGGAGGGATCGCGCAGGCGCCAATCTCGGTACGAGACGCCTGGGAAGTACGGGCAGGTATCACCGCAGCCCATCGTGATCACCACGTCACTGCGCTGGACCGCGTCGGCGGTGAGAACTTTCGGGGCGCCGGCGATGTCGATCCCCCATTCGGCCATCACCGCCGCCGCGGCCGGATTGATCTGGTCGGCGGGCTCCGTTCCGGCGGAGCGCACTTCGATGCGGTCGCCGGCCAGATGACTCAACAGCGCAGCCGCCATTTGCGAACGGCCGGCATTGTGCACGCAGACGAACAGGACGCTAGGCCGGTCGGCGCCGGAATTCCCGGCCTCGTCAAAGAGCCGCGGTCGCAGGGCCAGGGAGACGTACACCAGTGCGACCAGGATCGGGACTTCGATAAGCGGTCCGACCACACCGGCCAGGGCCTGGCTCGACGCGGCGCCGTAGGTGGCGATCGCCACCGCAATCGCGAGTTCAAAGTTGTTGCCGGCGGCCGTGAACGCCATGGTGGTGGTGCGGGGGTATCCCAATCGCAACAGGATTCCCAGCGCATAGCCCCCGCCCCACATGATCGCGAAATACACCAGGAGTGGCAGCGCGATGCGCGCGACATCCCATGGCCGGGAGGTGATCTGGTGACCTTGCAACGCGAATAGGACGACGATGGTGCACAGCAACCCATACAGCGCCCAGGGCCCGACTCGCGGCAGGAACCGACTCTCATACCAATTTCGGCCTTTGGCACGTTCACCGAGACGCCGTGACAGGTACCCGGCCAACAGCGGGATGCCAAGGAAGATGAGCACGGATTTCGCGATCTTCCAAGCGGATACATCGATGCCGGTCGTGCTCAGCCCCAACCAACCCGGCAGCACCGACAGATAGAACCAGCCGAGGGCGGCGAACATGACGACCTGGAAAATCGAGTTGAGCGCGACCAGAACCGCGGCGGCTTCGCGGTCGCCGCGCGCGAGGTCGTTCCAGATGATGACCATGGCGATGCAGCGCGCCAAACCCACGATGATGAGCCCGGTGCGGTATCCCGGCAGATCCGCCAGCATCAACCAGGCCAATGCGAACATCACAGCTGGTCCGATTAGCCAGTTCAGCACCACCGAGGCCACCATGAGCCTGCGGTCACCGGTGACGCTGCCGAGCTTGTCGTAGCGCACTTTGGCCAACACCGGGTACATCATCACCAGCAGGCCAATCGCGATGGGCAACGAGATACCGTCGACCTCAACCGCGCTCACCGCCCGTCCCAGGCCAGGGACCGTCCGGTCGAGCAACAGGCCTCCAGCCATGGCGATCCCGATCCATGCAGGCAGAAACCGATTTAACGTCGACAGCCGGGCGCCCACCGCCGTGTCAGGCGAGCTCATGACCCGCATTCCGCGGTCATCGGCGCGTCGATGCTCAATACCGACGAAAGTTGTTGCAATGCCGCGGAAACCGCCCAGTAGTACACCCATGTGCCGCGCCGTTCGCAGTCCAACAGCCCCGCCAACCGTAGCGTCTTGAGGTGGTGGGAGATCGTCGGTTGTGAGACGTCGAACGTCTGGGAGATCTCGCAGACGCAGGCCTGGCCACCGGGGTGGCTCGCGATCAGACTCAACAATCGCAGCCGCACCGGATCGCTGAGGGCCTTGAACATCGCCGCCAACTCCGCTGCCTGCGGCTCGGCCAAGGCGGCCGTCCCCAATGCCGGGCAGCACTCCGATCCCGCTGGATTCGACATCCATCTATATAAACACATATCGAATCAAAGCACCAGCCGTGGAGTTTCATCTGTCTCCCCGTTTTAGTCAGGCAGGGGAAACGAACTGGTCCTATAGTCGTGACGTCCTATTCCGAGGGGGTTCCATGACAGATCCCGGCAATCGCCGCTGCCGACGAGGGGTTTTGGGTGCGGCCGCCGCGCTCGGCTTGGTGGCGTTGGGGGTCTGCCTGCCGAGCTGTTCCAGCAAGGGGGATCACCCCGCGGCCGCCTCGAGTTCGGGACCGCCGTTGGCAAGCACGACCGTCATGATCGACGGGAACAGGCACACGATCATCGCCGCGGTGGACTGCACCCGATCGGCGGCGCAGCCCAGCGCGTCGCCCCCTGAATCCGGTGACCTCACCACCCGAATCAGCGTGCACGACGATAACGCGTCGGTTTCGTTGGCCATCTCCGATGAACAGCCGCCCAGCATCGACGCCTTCGGCATTTCGCTCAAGCTGGACAACGGCCAGTACCAGTTGCCTTACCAGGGAACCAAATCACCGACTCAGGTCCAAGCGACCAAGGTCGGCAAGGGCTACACGGTGACGGGGACCGGCCAAGCGACCACGCCCGGCCAAAGTGGCTTGCGGGATGTGACTTTTGGAATCCACGTGACGTGCCCGTAAGCACGTATTGTCTGTCGCGACGCCCTCTGCGATGCTGACAGCTTGGACATCTTCGCGCAGTGGCAAGACGGCGGCTCCGAACTTCGTTGGCGTTCGACAACCGCGGCCAACGACGACCAAGAAGTCGCGGTGTTCAGTCGCCGGTGCGGCACTCCCGGTGCGCCTGCATTGGTGTTGGTGCACGGCTTTCCGACCAGCAGCATCGACTATTTCGCGCTAGTCGGTGAACTGGGCGCGGACTTCGACATCTTCTTGCTGGACTTCCCCGGCTATGGACTTTCCGACAAACCTCCCGAGCCCTATGTGTACTCGCTCTACGACGACGCGCGCCTGCTCGCCCATGCGATCACTCAGGTATGGGGGCTCACCGAATACCGCATGCTCACCCACGACCGCGGCAGCAGCGTCGGCATGATCGCGGTAAGCATGCTGGCCGCACAAGAGCCGCCGGCAGTACCCGCCGACCTGATTTTGACCAACGCCAACATCTACCTTCCGCTGTCCAACCTCACCGCCTTTCAGACCGCGCTGCTGGACCCCGCGACAGCACGGGCGACCGCGGCAGCCACGACGCCGGAACTGCTGGCGGCGGGCATGGGCGCGAGCACGTTCATGCCGCGACGCACGCTGGAAGACCCGGAGATCGCCGCGTTGGCCAAATGCTTCGCCCACAACGACGGAGTCCGCGTTCTGCCCGACACCATTGCATATCTCCACGAGCGCGCCGCAGGCGAAACCAGTTGGCTGGAAGCGCTTTCCACGAGCGAGGTCGACACGACGGTGGTGTGGGGTATCCACGACAACGTGTCGCCGTTGCGAGTCCCCAATTATGTCTGGCAGACGTACCTGCGGACCAAGCCGGGCCGCAACCGGTACTGGGTGCTGCCCGGCGCCGACCACTACCTACAGTGCGACGCACCGAAGCAACTAGCCCAGATCGTGCGCCTCACCGCGCGAGGTGAGGACATTCCGTTGCAGACGTTGGGGAATCAGCCCGATGGCGCGCTGTTGGTGGACCAAAACAGCACCTAGCCGCGCTCCTTGGGACGAGTGTGCGGCTAGCCGCACTTTGGGGTTCGAGTGTGCGGCCAGCTTCACACTCGACACGAAAAGCCCGCGCTACCCCACGACGACCGGCAGGCGTGCCCAGCCACGCACGCTCGCGGTATGCGCCCGTTGGGCGTTCGCGTAATCGACCTCCCAGTCCGGCCAACGCTTCAACACCTCTTCGAAGGCCACCCGCGCCTCCAATCTGGCCAGCGCCGAGCCAAGGCAGAAATGCAGGCCCTGCCCGAAGCTGAGATGGCTTCCGCGGCGGTGGATGTCGTAGCGATCCGCATCCGGGAAGTGGCTCTCGTCGCGGTTGGCAGAGGCGTTCAACAGCAGCATGAATGACCCCTCGGGTACCTTGCGGCCGTAGTGCTCGGCATCGCGCGCGACGTAGCGGGCCTGCACCGGTGACGGCGGCTCGTATCGCAGCGTCTCCTCGATCGCGCCGGGGATCAGCGACGGGTTCGCGACCAGCTCGCGGCGTTGATCCGGATGATCCGACAGCAGTTGTCCCATGAAACCGATTAGGCGAGCGGTGGTTTCGTTGCCGGCGCCGGCGATCATTGCGGTGTACGCGAGCACCTCGGTTCGCGACAATGGACGACGCGTGCCGTCCGGCTCATCGATCTCGGCCCGCAACAGTTCGGTCATGAGGTCGTCGGACGGATGATCGGCCCGCCATTCGATGTACTCGGCGAACAGGGCGATGGAATTCGCGAACACATTCGCATCTACCGCGGCCGGGTCGGCTTCCCTGGACAATTCGATGTTGGCGACGCTGCGGTCGCGGATCTTCTCTTGATCAGCCTCGGGAATGCCCAGGAGGTACCCGATGGTCCGCATCGGCATCATCGCGCCGAGGTCTGCGATGAAATCGAAACCGTTCCCGCCGACCAGGGGGTCAAGTTCGCCAACACAGAACCCGCGCACCAAATCCTCCACGGCGAGCATGCGCCGGGGCGTGAAAACCCGGGACAGCAGTTTGCGGTGCAGATCATGCAGCGGAGGATCCTCGAACAGCAGGATACCCGGGGGCACTTCGATGTTCGCGAACAAGATGTCGGCGGTAGTGCCTCGGCCGGAGCGGTATGTCTCCCAGTTCGGCAGTTCGCGCACCACATCGTCGTATCGACTCAGCGCGTAGAAGTTGTACTTCTCGTTGTAGTACAACGGTGCTTCTTCGCGCATCCGCTTCCACACCGGATACGGGTCCGAGTCGATCTCGACGTCGAACGGGTCGTAATACAACTCGATGGCGCTGGGGCTTGTCATGGTCGGATGCCTAACTCAGTCGTTGCGGTGCAAGAAGCCGTGCAAGAGGGCTTGAACGAGTTCCTCAACGATCACCTCCCGGGGCGGTGGTTCGTTCCCGAAGTAGGTCGAACGCAGTGCGGCCATACCCGCGATCATCGAGACCGTCGAGTGGGCCGGCAGGTCAGGGTGGTCAGAACGCAACCCGCGCAATTGCATGCCCTCGACGCTGATTTGGCCCAACACCGTGACCGCCCTGCGGATCTCGGCGATGCCGGCATCCTCCTTTTCCTCGTCGCTCAGATTTTCGGCCGCCATCAAGGTCAACAGCAGACCCTGATGTTCAACGAACACGTCGTAGAGTTGCGACACGAAAAGCCGGGTCAGCTCCTCTTCGTCGGTGTCCTCGGGGTCCACCAACTGCCAGGTTGCCCCGAATTCGTCGACGAAGCTCACGAACGGCACGACGAGCGCCTCGCGGAACAGCGCCGCCTTCGACCCGAAGTTGCGGAACAGCAGGTGTTCGGTGACGCCGGCGGCCTGCGCGATCTCACGTGTCGTGGTGCTGCGATAGTCCTGGCCGGCAAACAGCGCCCGGGCCGCGTCGAGCAGCAGTCTGCGCGGCTCGCCACGAGGCCGACGCGCCACCGTCGCCGGTATCGGCTGCTTGGCTACGCGCTGGGGCACCGTTGTCCACTCCTATCGAACGGTCGACCGCCTTGGGATAGTATCCGCTATCTACATAGGATAGTATCCACTACCTTAAAGTTGAAATCATTGAAGGGTGACACCATGGGCGCTGTCATCATGCTCGGCACATTGTTCGGCCTGATCATCCTGATTTTCGGGCTGGTACTGCGCTTCGATCCCGAGGCGCGGCGCGCGTCGAGCGACGAGGGCCGCCAGCGAGCGCCCGAATGACGCCGGTGATGGCCGGGGCTCAGTACTTCTCCTACGGCGCGAGCATCGCGTTCCTGATCATCGGGATCTATCTGAGCTACCGTCGCCGCCGCATCCACCCGCTGTTGCTTCTTGGCATCTCGGCGATCTCGTTCTCCTGGATCGAGGCACCGTACGACTGGGCGATGTACGCACAGTTTCCGCCCGCACTGCCCCGCATGCCGTCCTGGTGGCCATTGAACGTGACGTGGGGAGGGTTGCCGTTAGCGGTGCCGATCGGCTACGTCTCGTACTTCATCATTCCCGCCGCGACCGGGGCTGCTCTCGGGCGGTGGCTCAGTGCAAAGTTCAACTGGCGCAGGCCGATTACGCTGCTCGTGGTCGGCCTGGTCGTCGGTTTCTGTTGGGCATTGTTTTTCAATGCCTACACCGGGGCCCAGCTCGGGAACTTCTATTACGGCTACGTGATTCCCGGGCTCGCGATCTTCGAGGGCACCAAGCACCAGTACCCGCTCTACGACTCGCTGGCCATGGGCATCCAGATGATGCTCTTCACCTATCTGCTCGGGCGCACCGATGCCGAAGGACGCAACGTCATCGACATGTGGGCCGACAAGCGATCAAAGAGCCGGGGGCAGTCTGCGGTGCTCTCGATCGTGGCCGTCATCGTCATCGGACATCTGGTGTATGGCGCGGTCTTTGCGCCGCACCTCATAACGAAGCTGGGCGGCTATGTCACCGCGGGCCCCACCGAGCAGCTGTACCCGGGCGTACCGAACCAACCCCGCTAGCCGGCCTACGGCCGGCGACCGGAATGGTGTGTGCCGGTGGTGAATCGGGATGTCGCGCACACGCTGCTGCGGGCGCTCGCCGACGGCGTCACCTCCCACCTCGTCGATCGGTTCGGCGAGGAGTAGCGGTCAGCCGAGCGCCTCGGGCAGCACGACCTCGCCCACGCGCTTGAGGTAGGGCCACGCGATATCGGGTGGCAGGCCGCCGCACAGCGGCGACAGGTTGAGCACCTGGCCGGCCTTGACGCGCGAGATCGCCTCGGGCACTGGAATGATCACGTGCGACGTCCCCGTCTCCCGCAGCTCGTCGACGGTGTTCACGTGGCTGAAGCCGGCCGTCGTCTCGTCCCCGGGATTCCACGCCGCGTAGCTGCGCACGTCGTGCAGCAGGTGCTCGCCGATCTCCTTCCACGCCTGATCCACGTCGTCGGCGACGAAAACGACCGAGGGGGTGTTGCGGTCGGGAAACATGGTCGGGCCGGGCTCATGGCCATGCTCGCGGCACGCCTCTTCGTAGGCCTCCTGCATGCCTGGTGCGTTGGCGTTGCCCAGCATGCCCAGGCCGTACCGGCCGGCCCGCCGGGCGGCAGCCAGCGTTCCCCCACCCCACATCAGTCCGGGCCCGCCGGGAGTCAGCGGGCGGGGTGTCACGGTGATCCGCCGTCCGTCTTCGACGACGGTTTCACCGGCGAGCAGCCGCCGCAGCAGCGCGAGTTTCTCGTCGCAGACGCGGCCGCGCTTCTTGATCGGCACGCCGAAGTGCTCGAACTCCTCGGGCCGGTAGCCGAGCGCCAGGATGTAGGAGGCCCGCCCGTTGCTGATGATGTCGAGGACCGCCATGTCCTCGGCGAGGCGCACGGCTTCGTAGAACGGGAGGATCAGGATCAGGCTCAGCGCCAGCCGCTGGGTTCGCGCAGCCACCGCTGAGGCCAGCAGGAAGGGTGACGGCAGGTAGCCATCCTCGGACCCGTGGTGTTCACAGAGGACTGCCGCCAGGCCGCCGTGTTCTTCGGCCCAGGCCGACATGTCGGGTGCCGCGGCGTACAGATCGGCCGGGGGCGCCGCCCATTCGGGATCGCGCATGTCAAAGCGCAGTGTGTACACGGCTGACTCCTAGCTGGCCTAATCTTTGCGACGTACGTTACACGTTCAGTCGAAGGCGTAAAGCGGGAGAGTCGTCGGGAGGTCCAGCGGGCTCAGTAGGCCTGGGGGCGCCTCGACAACGTACGGGATCGCATTGACGACGCGCATAGCCGTCGACGCCGATGTCGAACCTGAAGAACATCAGCGGCCGCCGGGTTTTGGCCGAGTTGGCCGGCCTTTGAGCGACAAACGCGGTCCCGAATTGGCGCTCGAAGGCGGGCAAAACCCTGGTTGGCCCTCACAGCTGCACCCTAACCTAAAATTTGTTCATTAAGATAGTGCCCGCTTTCTTAAATCCTTGACCGCGGGGATACGCGGCGGTAGTTTCCAAGTCGAACGCCGGGTGGTGACGGCCACCCGCCGTTGACGTAAGGGCAACGGCCGCCCCGGCTTTCGTCGTGCGCACGCACCTGAGGAGGTACAAGATGACGGCTCATCGCGTGGTGGTGTGGGCGACGGGTGGCATCGGCTCGATCGCCATCCGCGCTATTTCGCGGCGCCCCAATCTGGACCTGGTCGGCGTGTGGGTGCATTCGGACGACAAGGTCGGCAAGGACGCGGGCGAACTGGCCGGCGGTGAACCGATCGGCCTGAAGGCCACCAACGACGCCGACGCGCTGATCGCGCTCAGGCCCGACTGCATCGTCTATGCGGCCAGCGGTCCGGAGCGTGACGCGCTGGCCATCCCGGATTACGTCAAGCTGCTCGAAGCCGGGATCAACGTCGTGACGACCAGCACCACGCGATTGGTCAACCCCCACGCCTACGAGCCCGCGGAGTGGCGCGACCAGCTGGTCGCTGCGGCCAAGCAGGGCCAGGCGTCGCTGTACGCGTCGGGGATCGAGCCGGGCTTCGCCGCCGACTATCTGCCCCTGGTGCTGTCCACCCAGTCATCGTCGATCGACAAGATTCACTCCTTCGAAATCGGCCTGTACGACGACTACGGGGTTCCCGACATCATGAGCGACGCGCTGGGCTTCGGCCGTCCGCTCGACTACCAGCCCTGGATCAGCTTTCCCGGCGCCATCGCCGGCGAATGGCAGGGACAGATCCGGTTGATCGCCGACGCGTTGGGGGTCGAAGTCCAGGAAGTCCGCGAGGGCTTCGACCGCGCCGTCACCAACCGGACGCTGGAGGTTGCGATGGGCACCGTCGAGGCCGGAACCTGCGGCGCGCTGCGGATGCAGGCGATCGGCGTGGTCGACGACCGGGAGGCCATCGTCATCGAGCACGTCACCCGGCTCGCGCACGACGTCGCCCCCGACTGGCCCACCGGGATTGGCGATCTGTCCTACCGCGTCATGATTTCCGGCGATCCGGACATCGACTGCACCCTGGGGGCGACGCTGAAGGATCCCGCCAAGGCCGGCATCGCCGGGATGACCTCCGGGGCAGGCGCCATGGTCGCCACCGCGATGCGCGTCGTCAACGCCGTGCCGTATGTCGTTGCCGCCCAGCCGGGATTGCTGAGTTCGGTGGATCTTCCGCTGACCATCCCGCACAAAGCGTTTGTCGGCGGGTAGGTCGCGCCGGTTAGTCTGCGGGCGTGACAGTTAATCCGCTGGAGGAACTGACGCTGCAGCAACTCCGGCTTCGCACCAGCATGAAATGGGGCGCGCACCCCGCCGACGTCCTGCCGCTGTGGGTCGCCGAGATGGACGTCAACCTGGCACCGACGGTGGCCGAAGCGCTACGGACGGCCATCGACAACGGCGACACCGGTTATCCCTGCGGACATGCGCTGGCTGACGCCGTCAGCCAATACGCCGCGCGGAATTGGCGGTGGCATGACCTCGACGTGCGCCGCACCGCCCTGGTTCCCGACGTCATGCTCGGTGTCGTCGAAGTGTTGCGTCTGGTCACCGATCGCGGCGACGCCGTCGTCGTCAACCCGCCGGTCTACGCGCCGTTCTACGCATTCGTGTCGCACGACGGGCGCCGTGTCATCGAGGCACCCCTCGCCGATGGGCGAATTGACTTGAACGCCTTGGAGAATGCCTTCGTTGGGGCGCGCGTGGAAGCCGGAAAGGACACGAAGGTCGCCTATCTGTTGTGCAATCCGCACAACCCGACCGGATCGGTCCACACCACCGACGAACTCCGTGCGGTCGCCGAGCTCGCCCGGCGATTCGGCGTGCGGGTGGTGTCCGACGAGATTCACGCCCCCGTCGTTCTGCCGGGCTCGCGCTTCACCCCGTTTCTCACCGTGGCGGGGGCCGAGAACGCCTTCGCCTTGATATCGGCGTCGAAGGCCTGGAATCTGTCCGGCCTGAAGGCGGCGCTGGCCATCGCCGGACCGGAGGCCGCCGCCGACCTGAACCGGATGCCGGAGGAGGTCGGTCACGGACCCAGCCACCTCGGCGTCATCGCCCACGCCGAGGCGTTCCGGAGCGGCAGCGACTGGCTCGACGCGACCCTGCAAGGCCTCGACGCGAACCGGACGCTGCTGGGTGAGTTGGTCGCCGAGCACCTTCCCGGCGTGAAATACCAATGGCCGCAAGGTACTTACCTGGCGTGGCTCGATTGCCGGGAGCTCGGGTTCGACGAAGAAGTCGTCGATGGTCTTGCGGTGGTTGCCGACCTGTCCGGGGCCGGCCCGCTGGTTCCTCGATCACGCGCGCGTGGCGCTCAGCTCCGGCCACGTCTTCGGAACCAATGGAACCGGACACGTGCGCTTGAATTTCGCCACCTCGCGAGCGATTCTCACCGAGGCGGTCTCGCGAATGGGCCGGGCGCTGTCCGACGCCCGCTAGTGGACCGCCGCCGGGCACAGGCATTTTCGGCTACGCGGAGACCTCCTCGGCGCCCCGCCCCAAGTTGCGGAACCCTTGGGCGGGCTCCTTCATGCCGAGCGTGAAGGGCAGGGTGTCGAACTCGAACCTCGTCGTCGCGCCGAGCCGACGGAAAAAGCTGCGCCGTGGCGCCGCGACGGGAACCTTTATCGCCGCAAGATCGATGTAGTGCGTCGACGTTTCTCCGATCCCATCAAAGACATGCACCAACGGCATGCACAGCTCGCGCATCGGCTCGTCGAGGCATGCCGCGACGGGATCGGTCATCAGTACGTACTCGGCAACCGGCACCATGTTTTTCAGCATCCGGTGCACCAGAATGACATCGAAGCCGGCCAGCTCGACATGGCGTTTCACCTTCTGATCCGCCACCTCGCCCACATGCACTACGAACTTCAGCGACAACTTTTCCAACTGTTCGCAACTCGCACACTCGCAGGCGATGTCGTTTTTCATCTGCTCGCGCCGCTCGAGGAACGACGCGCGCATTCGTGACAGGCGCTCGCACACCACCACTTTGGCGTGGCTGTCCGGGGCCCAGAAGAACGCGGCGTCGCCCTCGAGTTTGGCCAGCTTCAAACCCTTGCCCGCATTGATCACCGACTCCAACAGGCCCGCGACCGTCAGCTGCGCATGGGCAAGGTGCGTCCGGTTCCACTGCATGTAATGCGTGTACCCGCCGATGTCGGCTATGAGCAGAACCGCGCGCCGAATTGCCATGAACAAGTCAGTTTAGTAGGCCCGCATAGCCGGCTCAATGAATCTGCTACTAGACGAACTCGCGTCGGCGCGAGAGGCTTACAGAGGTGCCGGTTCACCGGAGGAGCTGATATGCATGTGCTGCGAACCCCAGACTCCCGATTCGAAAACTTGGAGGACTACCCGTTCGTTGGGCACTACCTTGATGTAACCGCAAGCGACACCCGGCCGCTTCGCATGCACTACCTCGACGAGGGCACGATCGAAGGGCCACCGATCGTCCTGCTGCACGGCGAGCCGACGTGGAGCTACCTCTACCGCACGATGATCCCGCCTTTGACCGACGCGGGGAACCGGGTGCTCGCGCCCGATCTGATCGGTTTCGGCCGCTCGGACAAGCCCAGCAGGATCGAGGACTACACCTACCAGCGCCATGTGGAGTGGATGACCTCTTGGTTCGAGCATCTCAACCTCAGGGACGTCACGTTGTTCGTCCAGGACTGGGGATCGCTGATCGGGCTGCGCATCGCCGCCGAGCAGTCCGACCGTGTCGGACGGCTGGTGGTGGCCAACGGTTTCCTACCCACGGCGCAACGGCGCACCCCGCCCGCCTTCTACGCCTGGCGCGCCTTCGCGCGCTACTCCCCCGTCCTGCCCGCGGGGCGCATCGTCAGCGTGGGCACCGTTCGCCGGGTGCCGTCGAAAGTGCGGGCCGGCTACGACGCGCCCTTCCCCGACAAGACGTATCAAGCCGGGGCCCGAGCGTTCCCCCAGTTGGTGCCCACCTCGCCCGCCGACCCGGCGATTCCGGCCAACAGGCGAGCATGGGACGCCCTCGGCCGCTGGGAAAAGCCGTTCCTCGCCATCTTCGGGGCCCGCGATCCCATCCTCGGACGGGCGGACAGGGCCCTGATCAAGCACATTCCCGGCGCCGCGGGCCAGCCACACGCCCGCATCAACGCCAGCCACTTCATCCAGGAGGACCGCGGCCCCGAACTGGCCGCGCGCATCCAGTCCTGGCAGCAGGCCTGGCTCTGAGCGGCGGTCAGCGGGTAGGCAGGACCATCGCGCGCCGATACGAGACATCGGAAATGCGTTGCCAGAACCACAATTTCGCGGGGCCACCTGGTGGCACCATCAGCGAGTAACCGCCAGCACGGCTTCGGCCAGTTCGGGCCGGCACACTACAAGGTCCGGCAACTTCGGGTCGGGCTGGTTGTACGCCAGTGCGGACCCGTCGATGCGCGAGGTGTGCAACCCCGCGGCTCGGGCCACCGCCACCGGCGCGGCGGAGTCCCATTCGAACTGGCCGCCGGCATGCACGTACACATCGGACAGCCCTTGGACGATCGAGGCGACCTTGGCTCCGGCGGAACCCATTTCGACCAGGACCCCGTCCAGCGCATCGCGCATGTTCAACGCGATGGCGGGTGGACGAGTACGCGACACCACGATGCGCGGCTTGCCCGGCGCCGCAGGCGGCGAATCCACGTCGGGAGTTCCCAGCGTGATGCCTTGGGCCGGTAGCGCCACGGCGCCCGCGACCAGCTCACCGGACTGCCAGAGGGCGACGTGCACCGCCCAGTCGTCGCGTCCAAGCTCAGAAAATTCCCGCGTGCCGTCCAGCGGATCCACGATCCAGACGCGGTCCGAGCGCAACCGAACCGGGTCATCGGCGCCCTCTTCGGACAGCACCGCGTCACCGGGGCGCTCCGCGGCAAGGGCCTCCATCAAGAAGTCGTGAGATCGCTTGTCCCCCGCGGCTTTCCGGTCCGCCGCTCCCGCATCGGCGAATTCTTCTCGAACCCCGAGCAGTAGCCGACCTGCATCGGTGGCCAACCGTGCGGCCAGATCATGGTCATTCATCGGCAACTCCGGGAATCCTCGAAATGTTGGTAGCGATGACCAACTTTACCCTGTCGTCGTGCCGTTTCGCCGTCACCACCCCAGCGGAAAATTTCACCCGTAATCTGGTGACCGTGAGCGGCGACGCCAACGTTTCTTTGATGGGGCGGTTGCGGCACACCTCGCGGGGGCGTGTGATCGGGGTCGGCATCGTGATGGCCGTGGTGCTGGTCGGCGTCCTCATCGTGGTGGGCGTGCAGCTGACCCAGGGCCAGCAGAGCGCGACGGCGCCCAGCACTCCGCCGTCGTCGCCGGAGAGCTTCGCCATTCCGGGCTGCTACAACCCATCCGTTCCCCCGGTCCCGCGCCCGAAGCGGCTCAACGTGTTGGGCTGCGCCAGCGTGGCCGTTGCGCTGCAGGACATGTCGTGGAGTTCCTGGGGACCGCAGGGCGCCGATGGGACCGGCACCGCGTTGTTCAAACTCTGTGATCCGAATTGCGCGGCGGGATCTCAGCTGACCGAACCGGTGGTCGTGCACGCCTGGAATCCACAGCCGCCGCGGCGCGAGGCCATCTGCCAGGTCGGCTTAAAGATTTTCGCCGACATGATCCTGGCCTTCCCCAAAGGCGTTCCACCACCAAACGTGCAAAAGATGAACACCCAGTACAACGGAAAGCCGGCCGTGCATTTCGCCAACTACTCGAGCGGCGACACGCGCGGCACCCAGTTCATCGGCTACACATTCTGTAACTAGCCGGTGCGAACTGTCTTGCGGTGGCTCACACCTCGATGACGACAGCGCCGCCCTGGCCGCCGCCGGCGCACATCGCCGCGACGCCGATGCCGCCGCCCCGGCGGACGAGCTCGTAAGCCAGGGTGGTCACCATGCGCGCGCCGGAGGCCGCGATCGGGTGACCGAGGCTGCAGCCGCTACCGGAGAAGTTCACCTTCTCCTCGTCGAGGCCGTATTCGCGACACGCCGCGATCGGCACGGACGCGAACGCCTCGTTGATCTCCCACAGCGCGACGTCACCGGGCGTCAGACCGGCGCGCTGCAACACCTTCCCGATGACCTTGACGGCACCGAGACCGCAGTCGCGGGCCGGCACCCCCGCGGCGGCCCAGGCCCTGACCGTGCCCATCACGTTGAGCTTCTCGGCCTGGGCGTAGTCACTGTCGACGAGCGCGACGGCGGCCGCGGCATCGTTGGTGCCACTACTGTTGCCCGCGGTGATCGAGAAGCCTTCGATCTCGGGGTGCAAGACCTTGAGGCCGGCCAGCTTCTCGACGGTGGTGTCGCGGCGCGGATGCTCGTCCACTGCGAACTCGGTGACCGAGCCATCGAACTGGGTGATCTTCAGCGGCAGGATCTCCTCGGCGAACTTGGCGGCGTCCTGGGCCGCGA
>NZ_LZMB01000518.1 GCF_001673555.1 Mycobacterium sp. 1165178.9
CCGTCACCCGCTGATCATCGCCTCGTTGGCGCAAACGGCGCAGGCCGCCGCGCACGGCAACTTCAGCCTCGGGCTGGGACTTGGTGCTCGTCAGGTGGAAGGCCCGGCCTTCGGCACCGATTGGTCCAACACCATCACCCGGCTGCGCGAGCACCTGACGATCCTGGCGTCGGTGTTCAGCACCGGCGGTGTCGACTTTCACGGCAGCGAACTCAGCGCCAGCCCGAGCTGGCCGGTGCAGGTGCCCGGCGGCACCCCGGTCCCGGTGTATGTGGCGGCCATGGGCCCTAAGGCGTTGCGCGTCACCGGCGAACTGGCCGACGGGACACTGCCCTACCTGGCCGGGCCCCGCACGATCGAAGAATTCATCGTGCCCGAAATCACAGAGGCGGCGGCCGAGGCGGGCCGCCCGGCGCCGCGCGTCGTCGCCGCGGTGCCCGTGCTGTTATCCGACGATGTCGAGGGCGCTCGCAGCGCCGCCGCCCAGCAGCTGAGCTTCTATGAGGCCATCCCGTCATATCGAAACGTGATCGCCCGCGAAGGCCTCGACAGTGTGGTCGACCTCGCCGCGATCGGCCCCGAGGAATCTGTCGCGCGCCAGCTGCGCCGCTACCGTGACGCCGGCGCCACCGACATCGTGCTCAGCCCGCTGGACCGCTCCGACTCGGTCGACCGCGAAGCCCTGTGGAGACTCACCGCAGCAGTGTGAACGTGCGGGATCGGCGCAGTCAGCGGTACTTGATCATCAGCTCAATGCCGACGATGCACACCAGCCAGATGGCGGTGATGAAATACGTCAGCCGGTCCAGGTTCTTTTCCACCACCGTGGAGCCGGACAGGCTCGACTGCACGCCGCCACCGAACAGCGTGGACAGGCCGCCACCTTTGGCGCGGTGCAGCAGCACCAACAGCACCACCAGGATGCTGGTGACGACCAGGGTGATCTGCAAAGCCAACTGCATGACGGCCAGCCTACCGGGGCGGAGTCGTTCTCAGGGCAGCGGCCCACCGGCGGCGATCGCCGCCAGCGTCGCGAACTGCTCGCCGTCCAGGGACGCGCCCCCGACCAAACCGCCGTCGATGTCGTCACGGGCAATCAGCTCGCCGATGTTCTTGGCGTTCACCGATCCGCCGTAGAGCACCCGCATGTCCTCCGCGATCTCCGGCGAGGCGAGGGACGCCAACTGCTTGCGGATCGCCGCGCACACCTCCTGGGCGTCGCCCGCGCTGGCCACCCGCCCGGTGCCGATAGCCCACACCGGCTCGTAAGCGATGACGACCTTGGCGATCTGTTCGGCGGACAGCCCGGCCAGCGAGCCGCGCAGCTGCTCCTCGCAGTGGCCGACGTGATCTCCCGCCTCGCGGACCTCGAGGTGTTCGCCGATGCACACGATCGGGGTCAATTCGTGCTTGAGCGCCGCGGCGGCCTTTGCGGCCACCACCGCGTCGTCCTCGTGATGGTAGGTGCGCCGCTCGGAGTGCCCGACGACGACGAACGTGCAACCCAGCTTGGCCAGGAAGGCGCCGCTGACGTCGCCGGTGTAGGCGCCCGAATCGTGCTGGGACAGGTCCTGCCCGCCGTAGGTCAACCGCAGCTTGTCGCCGTCGACCAGGGTCTGCACGCTGCGCAGATCCGTGAACGGAGGCAGGACCGTGACGTCGACCTTGTCGTAGTACTTGTCGGGCAACGCGAAGGCGATCTTTTGCACCAGCGCGATGGCCTCGAAGTGGTTGAGGTTCATCTTCCAGTTGCCGGCGATCAGCGGTTTGCGGCTCACGCGTCTCCTTCGCTTGGCTGCGGCCGGCCCAGTACCTCGATACCTGGCAGCGTCTTGCCCTCAAGGTATTCCAGCGACGCGCCACCTCCGGTGGAGATGTGCGAAAAGTCGCCCTCCGGGATGCGCAGGGCGCGCACCGCGGCCGCCGAGTCGCCACCTCCGACCACGCTGAATGCGCCCTTGCCGGTCGCCTCTGCGATGGCCTCGGCGACGCCCTTCGTGCCGGCGGCGAAGGCGGGGAACTCGAACACGCCCATCGGACCGTTCCAGAACAAGGTCCTTGCGTTGCACAGCAGCGCCGTGAACCGCTTGACCGAGTCCGGCCCGATGTCCAGGCCGATCATGTCGTCCGGGATGGCGTCGGCCGACACGGTTTGCGGGGGTGAGTCAGCCGCGAACTTCTCGGCGACCACGATGTCCCTCGGCAGGCGCAGCACGTCGACGTAGGTGTCTAGAAGGTCCCGGCAGGTCTCCACCATCTCTTCCTCCAGCAGCGACTTGCCCACCGAAAACCCTTGCGCTGCAAGGAAGGTGAAGCACATACCGCCGCCGATGACGATGCTGTCGGCCTTGGTCGCCAGCGACTCGATGACCCCGAGCTTGTCGGAGACCTTGGACCCGCCGAGCACAACGGCGTAGGGCCGCTCCGTCGAGCTGGTCAACTGTTCGAGCACCCGGATCTCTTCGGCCACCAGCGTGCCGGCGTAGTGCGGCAGCAGGGTGGCTATGTCGTACACGGAGGCCTGCTTGCGGTGCACCACGCCGAAGCCATCGGAAACGAAAGCGCCTGTCGGCCCGACCAATTCGGCCAGCTGCCTGGCAAGCGCCAGCCGCTCGTCATCGTCCTTGCTGGTTTCCCGGGCGTCGAATCGGACGTTCTCCAGCAGCAGGACGTCCCCGTCGGTCAGCCCCTCGGCGCGCGCGAGCGCGTCGGTGCCCACGACATCGCCGGCCAGCTGCACGTGCCGGCCGAGCTGCTCACCGAGCGCCGCGGCAACGGGCGCCAGCGACAGCTTCGGGTCGGCTCCACCCTTGGGCCGACCCAGATGTGCGGTGACCACTACCTTCGCGCCCGCGTCGACCAGCGCCTTCAGCGTCGGCACCGAGGCGGTGATGCGGCCGGCATCGGTGATCCTGCCGTCATCGAGCGGGACGTTCAGATCGGAGCGCACCAGCACGCCGCGACCGGAAACCCCTTCGGCGAGCAGGTCTTTCAGATTGTGGACGGCCACGGTTTACAGCGACTTGCCGACCAGGGCGACCAGATCGACGAGGCGGTTCGAGTAGCCCCATTCGTTGTCGTACCAGGACACCACCTTGGCCTGGTCCTCGATCACCTTGGTCAGGCCGGAGTCGAAGATCGAACTGTGCGGGTCGGTGACGATGTCGCTGGACACGATCGGCGCGTCGTAGTACTTCAGGATGCCCTTCATGGGCCCCTCGGCGGCGGCCTTCATCGCGGCGTTGATCTCGTCGGCGCTGGCGGACTTCTTCAGCTCGGCGGTGAGGTCGGTGACCGAGCCGGTGGGGATCGGCACCCGCAGCGCGTAGCCGTCCAGCTTGCCCTTCAGCTCCGGCAGCACCAGGCCGATGGCCTTGGCGGCGCCGGTGGAGGTCGGCACGATGTTCAGCGCGGCGGCACGCGCCCGGCGCAGGTCCTTATGCGGCCCGTCCTGCAGGTTCTGGTCCTGGGTGTAGGCGTGGATGGTGGTCATCAGGCCCTTGACGATGCCGAACTCGTCGTTGAGGACCTTGGCGATCGGACCGAGGCAGTTCGTGGTGCACGAGGCGTTGGAGATGATG
Source organism: Mycobacterium sp. 1165178.9 (assembly GCF_001673555.1). Classification (GTDB taxonomy): domain Bacteria; phylum Actinomycetota; class Actinomycetes; order Mycobacteriales; family Mycobacteriaceae; genus Mycobacterium. The sequence goes on from NZ_LZMB01000518.1 coordinate 3,582, forward strand.
TTCTGGCTGCCGTCGTACTTGTCGTCGTTGACGCCCAGCACGATGGTGATGTCCTCGTCGGTGGCCGGCGCGGAGATGATCACCTTCTTGGCGCCCGCGTCCAGGTGGCCCTTGGCCTTGGCGGCGTTGGTGAAGATGCCGGTGGACTCCACGACGACGTCGACGCCCAGGTCGCCCCAGGGCAGCGCCGCGGGGCCTTCCTTGACCTCGAGCGCCTTGATCTTCTTGCTGCCGACGACGATCGTGTCGTCACCCTCGAGGCTGACGTCGTGGGGCAGGCGGCCCAGAATGGAGTCGAATTTCAGCAGGTGCGCCAGGCTGGCGTTGTCGGTGAGGTCGTTGACCGCGACCACCTCGATGTCAGCGGTGCCTTGCTCCTGTTGAGCCAATAAGGCCCGGTAGAAGTTCCGCCCGATGCGACCGAAGCCGTTGATACCTACTCGGACCGTCACTTGTCTCTCCTGTCGTCTTTCTTTCCTGCGTCCGCTGATCTGCGCTCGTCGCCAGCCTAGATCAGTTTCGCCGTCCGTTGCCGGGCTGGTACATCACCCGTGACGACGACCACACGCGGCCGGGCTATCGACGACGCTTCCGCAGCCACCCCAGTGCCGCCTCGGCGGCGTAGTAGCCGCACAGGCCATGGATGCCCGCTCCCGGCGGCGTGGATTGCGAACACAGGTAGACGCCCGGCACCCCGGTCGCATACGGGTTGACGGAGATGCGCGGCCGCAGGATGACCTGCAGCCTGTCGTTGGCGCCGCCGATGATGTCGCCGCCGATGAAGTTGGGGTTATAGGCCTCTAGATCCGCGGTGCCCTTGCTGACGGTTGCCACGACGCGCTCGTGGAATCCCGGGGCGAACCGCTCGATTTGGTCGACGACGGCGGCGGTGGCGTCGCCGGTGTAGCCGAACGGCACGTGCGCATAAGCCCAGATCGGGTTGATGCCGCCCGCCGACCGGGAGGGGTCGGCCAGGTATTGCTGCCCTACGAGCACAAAGGGCCGCCCCACCATTTTGCCTTGCGCGCGTTGACGTTCGGTGTCGGCGACCTCGGCGAACGTGCCGCCCAGATGGACCGTGCCGGCGCGACCGCAATCCGGGTTGGTCCAAGGGATGTGACCTTCGATGGCGAAGTCGACCTTGAACGCCGAGGAACCCTGGCGGTAGCGCGCATAGGAGCGTTTGACGCGGCCGGGCATGGCGTCGCCATAGATTTTCAGCGCCGCGGCCGGAGTCAGGTCGAGCATGACGATGTCAGCGTCGGGAATGTCGTTGCGACGGGTGACGGTCGCACCGGTGGTCACGGCCCCGCCGTGCTCTTCGAGGGCGGCGGTGAGCGCCTTGGCGATCGAACCCGATCCTCCCTCGGCGACCGGCCACCCATATCGGTGGCCGCTGGCCAGGATCATCAGCCCGAGCGACGCGGTGAGTGGGCGGTCCAGGCGGGTGTAGACGTGCGCGGCCGATCCGCCGAACAGCGCGCGCACCTGTTCGGTACGAAACCACCGGGCCATCGCGGTGGCCGGCAGCACCGCGCGCGGTCCGAAGGCGGCGAGGCGAACCGGGTGACGCGGAATGTTGAGCACGGGACGCAGCAGGTCTTCGGCCAGCGCGTCGAATCCAGCCGCAAGGTCCCCGACCGCGCGGCGCCACCGGGAGGCGTCGGGTCCCATGCCGGCCGTCGTCTCATCGAGGGACCGGTACAGCACCCCGGCGGTCCCGTCGTCGAGTGGGTGCGCGCAGTCGATATCCGGCCACCTCCACGCCAGCCCGTAGCGCGGGAGGTCGATCTCCTTCCAAAACGGCGAACCGATCCCCAGCGGATGAAACGCCGAGCAGTGGTCGTGGATGACGCCGGGCACCGTCAACTCACCGGAGCGTGCTCCGCCGCCGACGGTCTCGCGCGCCTCCAGCACCTGGACGTCGATGCCGTCCCGGGCCAGCCGGATCGCCGCGGCCAGGCCGTTGGGCCCGGCACCGACGACCACCGCGGTCGTCACGAATCTCCGTGAAGGACGGGTTGCGTGGTGAGGTGAACCGGAAATTCGTCACCCGGCTCGGGCCACGGCTGACGCGACGCCATGTCCTCGATGGTGACGTAGCCCGCCTCGATCAGTCCGGTCTTGGCGTCGAGGATGCGGTACCACTGCTTTTGGATATGGATCGGTTGACCCTCGAGGACGATCACGCGAAGGTCGCCGTCCTCGAAGTTGCAGCGCCGCTGTACCGCCTCGAGCAGCTGCTCGTTGTGCAAGTGCCCTTCACCGAAGTTCCACCCGACCAGGGGCCCGGCCACGACCTCGCCCTCGCGCACCTTGTAGTCGGCCTCGTTGCCGATCGCCCGCGGCAGCAGGCCATTGAGTGCCCGGCCGTGAATATGCATAGCGCGGAACGCCGCCACCTTGTCCGCCATGACTTCGGCGGTCTGCGGGCCGTAGAGCCGGGCCAGCTGATTGACCACGAGCGCGGAGCTTTTGACGATCTCGGCGTCGACCTTCTCCTCGGCGCCCGCCCGGAAGCACCACAGGCTGGTGGCCCAGTTGCCGGCGTAGTAGCGCATGGCCGGCAGGAACGAAATCTTCTCGGGGAACATGTTTCCCGCGATCACGATGGCCACCACGACCAGCACGAGCGCCAGCAGCAGCGGCGAGGAAAGATCGGTGGCACGAATCCCGCCGTAATGCCCGAACAGGTAGAACAGCGAGAAGATGAAGAACACGTTCCACTCCAACGGCACTCCCATCGGGAGGTTGGAAATGATGTTGAGGTGGAAGACCACCATGAATCCGATCAGGAACCACCGCCACGGTTGATCGCCGGCGACGAACACCAGAACCGTGGGAACGATGAATTCCGCTGTCGTGCCCCCGACATGGGCCATCAGCTTCGGCAACCAGGTGGGCCGTAGGTCGTTGAGGTGGTCGCGGTAGAGCAGGCGCTTGATCGGGGTGAACAGCTTGGGCCGCAGCAGCGCGTTGTTGCTCGTCATCACCGCAACCACGTACGGGAAGTGGTGGTTGAGCTTGGAAGTCGCTGCGCCCCACCACAAGCAGAGCATGATGATCTTGAAGGCCGCGATCTGGTCGGTGAACGGGAAGAAGAACACGAACAGCTTCAGCCAATAGTGTTCGCCGCGGGCGGCCAGGAAGATCGTCTTGTCGCGCAGTCCCAACAGCGCCAGGGCGACGATCGTCGGGATGACCCGGACGGGGTCGATCAGGCCGACGTCGCCGGTGGCGGTCACCGGCCCGCCGTGACCGGGTGACAGCAGCGCCCACACCCCGCCGATCAGAACGATGGCATACAGTGCGACGTCGACGACGGTACGGTTGTCACCACGGGTGAACGGAACCTTGCCGGGCCAGGCCGGTAGGCGAATCGTGTTGGGCCGCAACCAGTAAAGGATGCCTCCGATCGGTGGCATGAACCGCCCGGTCAGCGGCCCGGATCCGCAGCCGAGGCCCACGACCTCGAACAGCAGCGTGAAGATGACAACCTTCTGGTAGACGATGGGTTGCGTCCACCAGTCACCGATGCGGCCCAGGCCGCCGAGCCCGGGCGTAAGCGAGATGACCGCGGCCGGCACGACGATGTACAGGGCTATTTTGAGCAGGTACAGCAGATACACCGCGTACGGTGTCCCGAAGCCGTGCTCCGCCCAATGCCGCGTCACCACTTGGAGTCGGGTGGCCCGGGGCAGGGTCGGCCAGGTCGTGTGGTCGACGTCCGGAAGTTCCGGTGACATGAATCCCATGGGCGGCCTCGTTCCTGTCTAGAAACCAGCTGGCCCATCGA
>NZ_LZMB01000519.1 GCF_001673555.1 Mycobacterium sp. 1165178.9
TATTCGCTCGTGTGCACGTGACCGACGACGATCACCGGTGCGCCCTTGCCCAATGCCGCACCCACTCCGGTGACCAGCTTTCCCCAGCAGTTGACCGTGACGAACAGCGAGTTCCCGTGCTCCCAGCCGCCGTCTCCGGTGCGGCGGCGCGAGTTGCTGGCCACCCGGAACTTGAGAACCTCCTGGTCGCCGACCTTGCGGCGGGCGGGGTCGTTGACGATGTGACCGACGACGGTAAGCGGGGTTTCGAACATGGGCTGTCCCTTCTCGATTGCTTTGGCTACGGCCGCCAGTAAGCGCTGCGCTACCGACGAACGCCGTGGGAAACAGCGGTGAATCCCGGACGGGCCGGTCGTCCTGTGGAAGAAACCGCGACTGTGAATCAGTCCGGAGCGGCCCGGCTTAGTCGGATCGGTTGGGATTCTCGCCCTTTGCCAGCCGCGCCAGCATCGCGTTGTAGGCCACCAGTTCGGCGTCATCGTCGCGCTCGGCGGCCCGGTCTAGTCGCCGCGCGGTGCGGCGATCGCTGCGCGCCCACTGGATGAGCAGCGCGAGCATGACGATCACCAGCGGGAATTCCCCCGCCGCCCAGGCTATGCCCCCGCCGAGCCGCTGATCGCCCAGCAGATCCGTGTGCCAACTCAGACCGAGCGAGCGGTAATAGTCGGCGCCGAGCACCTTCTTGGTGCCCATCAGTACCACCCCGAAGAAGGCGTGCAGCGGCAGCGATGCGAACACCACGGCCACCTTCGCCAGCGGCGGGATCGGCCGCGGCGTGGGATCTACGCCGATCACCACCCAATAGAACAGGTAGCCGCTCAGCAAAAAGTGCAGGTTCATGGCCAGGTGCCCGGCGTGGCTGCTCGCGGTGGTGTCGAAGAGGTTCGACAGGTACAGCCCGTAGAAGCCGGCGACGAACAACACGGTGGCCACCACGGGATTGGTGAGAAATCGGGACAGGCGGCTGTGCAGCGCGGCCAACAGCCATTCCCGCATGCCCGGCGGATCGTCACGGCCGGCCGCGGGTAACGCCCGCAAGGCCAGGGTGACCGGGGCGCCGAGCACCAGCAGGATCGGGATCAGCATCGACAGGCACATGTGGACCACCATGTGCATGCTGAACATCGCCGGCATGTAACGCCCAACGCCCGACGACGTGGCGAACAGCAACACCAGGCAGCCCAGCAGCCAGGAAAAGGTCCGCCCTGGCGGCCACTTGTCGCCGCGGCGGCCCAGCCGCACGACCGCCGCCACATACAAGGCGGCAAAGACCAGGGCGGCGGAGCCGAAGATCAGGTCGAACCGCCAGTCGAACAGGATGCGCGCCACGGTGGGTGGGCCGTCGAAGTCGTACCCGATCTCGGCTTCGGGAATCGATGGCAGCCGGGACGGCGGTGGTGGCGGTGGGGTACGGCCCAACCCGACGGCGACGCCGAACGTGAGGCCGAAGATGGCGGCCTCGATCAGCGTCAGCCGCAGCAACGCACCACGCCCGTGTCCCGAATCGGCTTGCAGCGCAGCCACACTCACACGCCGCTGGCGCCAGCCGAGCGCGCCCAGCAGGCACAGCGCGACGAACTTGGCGGTCACCAGCCGGCCGTAGTCGGTGCTGAACAGATCGGAGGGCTGGACCCGGACCAGGGCGTTTACCAGCCCACTCATTGCCATCGCGACCCAACACCACAACGCGATCAGTGAGAATCGCCGGGCGGCCAGCCCGAGGTGACCACCGCCACGCAGCGCATGGGCAAGCAGGGCGAGCAGGCCACCGGCCCACAGGCTGGCGGCGACCAGATGGATCAGCAGACTGTTGGTGGCCAGGTCGTGGGAACCGCCGGCCGACGAGTGACCGGTCAACCCCAGCGGAACCAACGTCATCACGGACGCGGCCACCAGCACCGGCGCCCACGACCAGCGCAGCACCGACAGGCTCGCCAGCGTGATCACCGCGGCCAGGATCGCGGTCCAGCGCCAGGCCGAGGCGTTGGTGATCAGACCCGCTAGCGACCACATCCGCATCGGGCTGATATCGGCGACGGGATGGCCGGACACGTCGGAGATGGTCAGCGGCACCAAGAGGGCGGCGCAAACCGCCCACACCCCCGACGCCACCGTCCCGAGCCGAAGGGCCCGATAGCCGCCGGCGTCGAGGACACCGTTGCGCTGCGGCGGCACCAGAAATGCGGCGAACAGAAACGACCCGACCGCGAGCACCGCGGCGATCTCACCCGCTGCCCGGACGAAGGGCAGCCCCAGCGTGGTCACATCTCCCGGATCGGGTAGACCGGTCACCGTCAACGCGCTGGCCAACGAGAGCGTCCCGATGCCGGCGGCGGTGCAGCCCGCCAGCACGGCCACCCCGACCACGACCGGCCACACCAGCGTGCGGCGCTGGGCGGAGGCCTGGGGCGGGGCCTTGCCAGCCGGCGGGGCGACGGTCATATGTCCAGGGTATGGGCGACCCCGCCGGCTACCGGGTTTGGCTGTCCAGAAGGTTGCGGCGGGCCTTGTCCTCCCGGGCCACGAACTGTTCGCGTGCGATCTGCCCCACATAGTTGAAGTCATGCAGGATGTAGCGCAGCTCTCGCAAAAAGGCGCCTCGCCTTTCCGCCAGGTCCGCGGCCGGCGCGATCAAGTTCTGGTCGTCGACGACCTGGCGGGCGGTGGCGAACAACAGCGTCGACACCGATTCGCTGCTGCGGATCCGGGTCTGCGCCACGTACTGCCGGCCGACGCCCAACGCCAACTCGGTCAGTTCCTTGCGTCCGATGTCCGCCGGCGCGTCACACAGCACGTCGGCGACGATCTCATAGGCCTCGAAGAACACCCGCAGCATCGCTTCCGCCATCAGCGGGCGCTTCGCGAACAACAGCGAGCGGATCTCCTCACCGCCTGCGGCGACGTGACCTTCCCAATTGTTGTGCCATGCCATCTCTTCGGCGATGTTGTCACGGAATGTCGCGGAGTCCGCGAAATAGAAGTCGAACTTCAGCAGATCGCGCAGCCGCATCGCCTGCGCCCAGAAGGCCGCCATGCGGTCGCCGTCGGCGCGGCGGGCGTGTGCCAGTGCGAGCTCGACGATCGACGTCTCCAAAAAGGCGTGGATCACCGAGTTGCGGTAGAAGGCCGCAGCGTGCTGTTCCTCGGGCGCGATGCGCCACACCGGTTCCCGGCCGCCGTCGACCCGGGTGATGGGGTGTCCGTGGGACAGCGCATCGACCGCAGCGCGCACCCCGTCGTGCGTGCGCAGCCGCAACGCGCTGGTGGACATCGGGTCTTGTTTGCGTTCCAGATAATCCAGCGAGTCCTGCAGGGTGTGGTGCAGCTGACCGAGCGTCAAAGCCGCACCGCGGGTGGTCAGCAGCAATGCGCAGACCAGGCCCGTCGCCGTCACCGGCGTCGCCTGCAGGATTCGCCAGGCGACCTCGAACGACATCTTCTGCAGTGCAAGACGTTTGGCGTCGGGGTCTTGGGACAGCGGGCCGTGCGGTGCGCCAAGGTACTGGCGCATCGACACGGCTTCGGGGAAGCGGACGTAGATCTTGCCGTAGTTGCGTTCACCTTGCGCGCGGATGAAGTTGTACAACCAGCCCACACCTTCGGGTGTCTTCTCCCCGCCGCGGGCGTAGGCGGCGTATTCGGCGGTCTCGTGTAGCTGATCGAAGCTGATCGAGACCGGTTGCAGCAGAATATCTTCGCTGCGGCCGTCCAGGTAGGCGTCGGCGACGTAGGCCAGCAGGCCGAGCTTGGGTGGCAGCATCTTTCCGGTTCGCGAGCGGGTGCCCTCGATGGACCAGCTCAGATTGAACCGCTTTTCGACGATGTAACCGACGTACTCGCGCAGCACGTACTTGTAGAGCTGGTCGTTGCCGATGTTGCGGCGGATGAAGATGACGCCGGAGCGCCGCAGCAACGGCCCCATCGCGCCGAACGATAAGTTGATGCCGGCGAACACATGCACCGGCGGTAACCGGTTCTCCTGCATGGCGACCGGCACCACGGCACCGTCGATATAGGAGCGGTGTGAGAACAACAGCACCGCCGGGTGAGCTTCCAGGCCCGCCCGCATCGCCGCAACCTGGTAGCCGTCGTAGTCGATCTCCGGATCGAACCCGCGGCTGAGCATCCTGCCGAGAACCCCGACGAGGTCGACCGATGCCCTGCTCCACCCGGTGGCGAGTTCGTCGAGCATCTTTCCGGCTTCGTCGACGGTCGCGCCGGGAATTTTGGCCAGCCCGGCGCGAAACCGGTTGGAGGCCAGGATCTCCGGCTTCACCAACCGCGGCGACTTGTACTGCGGTCCAAGGATGCGGTACTCGACGCGTTCCATCGCCAAGATGGCGCGGCGGATCACGAATTGGGCGAAGTCGTACTTGTCTTCTCCGACCGTGGTTTCGCGCCACTGCCGGCGCAGTTCGGCAACGGTGGCCGCCTCACCGGCCACCACCCGGGCGCGCTGGGGAGCGGTCCGCACGATCTGTTCTTGCTGACGGTGGTTGGGGTGGTAGGGATCCCGGCCGGGGAGGAGCCCGGCCAGCTTGGCGAAACGGCCGCGGTCGGGCTCCGGCAGCCAGAACACTCGCACCGGCACGATCGAACGATCCTCTCCGGATTCGAGTTGTTCGGCCAGGGCCGTCATCGCTTCCGGTGGCGCGTCGAGTGCCGGCAGCTTCACGAAGCCGAAATTCGCTCCCGGATGGTCGGTGCGCTGGTGTTCCAGCCACGCCGTCACCAGTTCCATCTCGACCGGCGAGGCCATCGACGCCAATACCAGCGAGTCTCGTCCGGTAAGAACCGCGCTGCTATCTGCAGCCGGTTCGGTCATGGATGCCCTCGGGGCGGCGAATCCGGTGGCTCGGCGCTGACGGCCGCCTCGGCGGCGGGTCGTTGCGCCTCGCCGTCCTTGAGCGCGGCTTGGGATTCATGCGGATTTGCCTTGGGCGGCTTCGCTTTCGACGTGGCCTTCTTCGCGGGCGTCTTCTTGGCGGGTGCCTTTTTAGCCGGTGCCTTTTTGGCCGGTGCTTTTTTGGCCGGCGCCTTCTTGGCGGGCGCCTTCTTGGCGGGCGAATTCTTGGCGGGCGAATTCTTGGCTGCCGCCTTCTTCTCGGCGTACAGATCCACCTCGGGCAGTTCGTCGACGGGCCAGTTGGCGAGCGTATCCAGGTATAGCTGGCGGACCTCGGCGATACGCTCCGGCAGCGTGTCAAGCGTCCAGTCCTGCACCGAGATCGGCGGAAAGACCGCGACGTCGACGGTGCCGGGGTTGATGACGGTCGAGTTTCGCGCGGCGACGAGCTCGGCGTTGCGGATCACGATCGGGACGATCGGGACGCCCGCGGCCATCGCAATCCGGAACGGCCCCTTCTTGAAGGGGCCGACCTCGGTCGTGTCGACGCGGGTGCCCTCCGGGGCGATCACGATCGAAAGGCCCCTGCGCGCACGGTCTTCGACCTCGTGCAGCATCTCCACCGCGGCGGCCTGATCATCGCGGTCGATGAACACGCCATCCAGGAGCCTGCCGAGCGTGCCCATGACGGGGTCTTTCTGCAGCTCCTTCTTGCCCACACCGACCCAGTTGTCGCGCACCAGCGCGCCGGTGATGACCGGATCAACCTGGTTGCGGTGATTGAAGATAAAGACCGCCGGCCGTTGCGCGGTGAGATTCTCCTCGCCGATGACGTTGAGATGCACGCCGGCAATCGCCAGCGACAGCTGGGAGAAGTTCGAGGTGAAGAAGTTGACGCCGCGACGCCGGTTGCGGGTCAGCACGCCGACGCCCACCGCGCCCGCCGCGACCGGGAACATCGAGCCGAACCCGGCCAGAGTCCGCAGCTGCCGCCGCAGGCCCACCGGGCCACGGCTGCTGAATCGCAGGATCGGCCATCCGCGGCGCTTGGCCACCGCGGCCATCTTGCCTTCAGGGTTCGTTGGGCGCGGATTGCCGACCAGGTACATCAGGGCGACGTCCTCGTCACCGTCGGCATAGAAGTAGCTGTCTTTGAGATCGATGTCGTGCTCGGCCGCAAATCGTTGCACCGCAGCGGCTTTGCCCGGTCCCCACAAGATCGGCTTCTCGACGCTACCGGTGAGCATGCCGTCTTCGGTGGTCTCGAATTTGTTGGTGAGCATGTTGGGGATTCCGAGGAAACGCGCGACCGGGTTTACCTGGATGGTCAGCGCCGACGAGCTGAGCACGACGGTGTGGCCACGAGCCATGTGAGCGCGCACCAGCTCGCGCATTTCCGGGTAGATCCGCGACTCGATCCGCTGGATGAACATCCGCTCGCCGATCTCTTCCAAGTCGTCGAGCAGTCGCCCGGTCAGCGCGGCGGCGGCCTTGCCGATGAGGTCTTCGAATTCGATACGACCGAGGGTGTGGCTCAAGCCGGCCTGCACCATGCCGAGCAGCTCCCCTACCCCCATGTCGCGGCGCAGCAGCCGCTCCTGGGTCAGGATGAGCGCGGTGAACCCGGCGACCAGCGTGCCGTCCAGGTCGAAGAAGGCACCGATCTTGGCGCCTGCGGGGCTGGCCATGATCTCGGCCACCGAGCCGGGCAACCGCATCTCCTGCTCGGCGTTTTTCCCTCTGCGGTGGTCGGGCTGCTCCGTCGAGGCGCTCATGAGCCCGCCGCCGATCGCGAGGACACGGCCGGCTCGGCGAACGAAGCGGGCACCGCCCGCGGTGGTGGGTCACCGGCCAGCGCCAGGATCTCGTCGAAACCTTCGAGCAGGCATTGGGCGAACAACGCCTCGTTTTTCACTGAGGCCCTGTCGTAGCGCACCGTGATGGTGCACCACCCGCCGCGCGAAATCAGCACCACCATCATCGCCACTCCGGGCAGCGGGCCGACACCGTACTGCCGCAAGACTTTTGCGCCGGCGATGTAAGTGTCGCCCGGGAAGACGGGGACGTTGCTGGCCTGCACGTCGGATCCGATCACCGAGCCGGTGATCCCTTCGAGTACCGCGGTCGGCAAGACGCTGAGCACCGGAGCAATCGAACCGATGATGTTCATCGCGGGCTCGTCGCGGCGCTGAGTCATCTGAGCGCGGATCTTCTTCATTCGGGACACGGGATCGGCGGTACCGATCGGCGCAGCCAGGTTGACACCGGTGAATCGGTTGCCGCCGGCCGCGTCCGCTTCTGCCCGCAGGTTGACCGGCACGGCCATCGGCAGCGTGCTGATCGGCACGCCGAACGCCTGGTGGTAGCGGCGCAAGGCGCCGCAAAGTCCGGCGAGGTAAGCGTCGTTGATTGACCCGCCGCCGGCCTTTGCGGCCTTGTGCAGGTCGGCGAGGGGGATATCGATCGCCTCGCTGCGGGTGGCGAGGCTGCGCGGCCGCAGCAGCGGCGAGGGCTCTGCAGCCCGGTTGAGCACCCGCATGCCTGACATGGCGTAGCCGACGATCCCCGAGACGGCGGCCGTCGGCTCCAAGACCGCCCGCCCGGCCGCCGATACCGCGCCGGACAGCGCGCTCATGACACCGCCGACGACGGCGAACGGTAGGTGGTTAATGCCCTGGCGCATCAGATCATTGGAAGTCAGATCCTGCGGGACGGGCAACGGTAGCGTCGGCTTGGCCGGCGGATTGCGCTCGAGGTCATAGATCTCGGCGAACATCTGAACCCCGCCCACGCCGTCGGTGACGGCATGGCTGACATGCAGCAGGGCCGCGGCCTTGCCGTCGGCCAGACCGTCGACCAGGGTGGCTGTCCACAGTGGTCGCGAAATGTCCATCGGTGACTGCAGGATGAGCTCGGCAAGATCGAATACCTCACGCAGCGTGCCGGGTTCGGACACCCGCACCCGGCGCACATGGAAATCCAGGTTGAAATCGGGGTCAACCACCCACCGCGGCGCGGCCGTCGGCAGGGACGGCACGACCACCTTCTGCCGCAGCCGCAGCACCCGTCGCGACGCGTTTTCGAATCGCGTTCGGAACTGTTCCCAGTCCGGCGTGGTGTCCAGTAGCTCGAGCGCCATGATCCCCGACCGGGTGCGGGGGTTCGCCTCTCCCCTGTGCAGTAGGTAATCGACCGGCCCGAGCTCGTCGGACAACTTCATCGCCTCGACGGACTCAGTCATGGTCACCAGTTCGACGCGCCAACCTTGTCACGGCCGATCAAGCCTCCTGCCTTAGACCAACCAACCCCAATGGTCTATCCAACGCTAGTCGGGTTACCGCGCTGGTGAAAGGAGCGGCGAGTACTCGGCGCGGGCTTAGCTGGCCGACGTGGCGGCCAGGGGCAACGCGTCCAGCAGCGCGCCGACGCGCCGCCCATAGACGACACCGAGGAAATCGGCGACGGCGTCAGCGGCCAGCCGCGATCGAACCGTCGGCGTGATGTCGAAAGCGTGATGGGCATTGCCGAGTTCGGCGTGGGCCACCGTGGCCGCGCCCGCCGCGCGCAGCGCCGCGCAGAACGCGCGAGCCTGCCCGCTGGGCACCAATTCGTCCTTCTCGCCGTGCAGCACGAAGAACGGCGGCGCGTCGCCGCGCACGTAGGAAATCGGCGATGCCGCCGTGAAGCGCTCCGGCTCGTCGGCGTAGCGGGCCTTCATCACGAATTGCTCGAGGAACGGCAGCATCAGTTCGTGCATGTTCTCGAAGTCGGTGAAGTCGTACACGCCGTAATAGGGCGCTACCGCCTGCACGGCGGTGTCCGCGTCTTCGAAGCCGGGTTGGAAGGTCGGGTCGTTCGGGGTGAGCGCAGCCAGGGAGGCCAGGTGCCCACCCGCCGAACCCCCGGTGATCGCGATGAAGTCGGGGTCGCCGCCGTAGTCGGCGATGTTTTCCCGCACCCACGCGATCGCCCTTTTGACGTCGATGAGGTGCGCGGGGAACGTGGCGCGCGGGCTCTTGCTGTAGTCGATCGACACGCAGATCCAGCCGAGTTGGACCATTCGGCTCATCAACGTGTAGGCCTGCGGACGCCGGCCGTTCAGCGCCCACGCTCCGCCCGGCACCTGAATCAGCACCGGCGCGCGGCAGCCGGGCGCCAAATCATCGCGCCGCCAGACGTCGAGCAGGTTGTCGCGCGGACTCGGACCGTACGAGATGTCGGAAGTCTGCGCCGCGTAACGGCGGTGGGGCCCAGGCCTGCTCAACAGTCGACCGCGCGGCGCGCACAGGGCCCCGACGGCGGCCGGGTGGCAAATCTGCTCGCGAAACTCAGGTCCGAAGGACTCCTCTAGGGCGGCGGTCAGGGTTCGATCCGCCCGCTGGGCGGCCAACGCCGTGCCGACGCGGCCGACGGACGGATGAGCAACCCGCGATAGCGCGTGTCCGGTCACCACGCGCGGCGGAAACTCGGTGGAAAGCCAGCCGGCGAAGCAGCCCAGCGCGAACGGGCCGCCGCGCAGCACCAGATTTCCCAGCTGATAGACGTCGCGGGCTTCGGCCGCCAGGCGTGCCGCCTGGGCACCCGCCCACGAGCAGTGTGAAGTCAAAGTGCCGGCCACGCTCATTGCAACGCCACCCCTCGACGTCATGCACACGCCTCGTTGCGGTTAACGGCCGATTGCCGGCCGATGTTGATCGTGTGTCGAGGGTCCCCACCATAACCGATAACTGCGGCGCGGGAAGGCTTTTCGCGCGCGTGGCGGCGGGGAAGCGGCTCGGCGGGTGCGGTTGGATAGACTGACCTGCACATTGCCTCCGTAGCTCAGGTGGATAGAGCAAGGGCCTTCTAATCCCTAGGTCGCACGTTCGAGTCGTGCCGGGGGCACCCAGGGCATGTATGAGTTCGGCTGATGCTTGACATTTTGTCTTCGGGTGATGGCTGACAGTGTTTCGGCTGATGGTTGACAGTTA
>NZ_LZMB01000520.1 GCF_001673555.1 Mycobacterium sp. 1165178.9
CGCCCATATCGTCGAGGCGTTGACGCCATTCGGCCAGTTGGTCTTCGTGCGTCAGGTCTGGAATGCCCGTGTCGGCGCGGTGAATGGCGGCCACGGCCTGCGCGCACTGCTGCAGCAACCGCGTGCGCGACGCCTGCCCGTCGGTGCCGTCGAGTTGCCGCTGGATGCGCCGCGCGATGGTCTCGCCCTGGATCTCGTCGCAGATCAGGAACGGATTGCCCAGTGCGGCAGGCGAATTATCGGCGATCAACACGTGCGGGACCGGTGCGCCTGCGGCCGCCGCTGCGGCCTGAGCCCTGGCTTCGAGCTCCATGCCGGCATGCACATCATCGGGAGGGCCGGTGCGCAGGATCAGCGCGCGACGTTGGCAGTTGGTGACGGCCTCGAACGCCCAGGTGATTCTGCTGGCGCCACCGGTCAGCGCGCGCAGGTTCTCGACCGCGGTGTCGGCGCCGAGGGCCCCGGTGAGCACCCCGGCCAGTTTGGCGCCGAGTCCCGCCGACTCGCTGTCCATCACTGCTTGCCGAATTTGAACAGGCGTTGCGCCACGCGGCGAATCTGAATTTCCTCTGCGCCCTCGGTGATCCGGTAGCGACGGTGATGGCGATAGATGTGTTCGAATTGCTCGTGCCGGCTGTAGCCGAGACCGCCGTAGACCTGCATCGCGCGGTCGGCGGCGTCGCAGACCAGCCGGTTGGCGCGGTAGTTGGCCATCGATACCTTGTCGGAGACCTCCATGTGGTGGTCGCGGTCTAAATGCCAGGCGGCGTACTGCACCAGCAGCCGCACCATCTGCGCTTCGGTCGCCAACTCGGCCAGCGGCCACTGCACGGCCTGGTTGACCGACAGCGGCTTGCCGAACACTTTACGGCCGGCGGCGTATTCGGCGGCGCGGTCGATGCAGTACTGGGCGGCGCCCAGGCTGCTGGCTGCCTGCCGAATCCGGTTCTCGTGCAAGAAGGTTTGCGCAACATCCAGACCGCTGTCGACCTCGCCGAGCACCGCGTCGGCGGGAATGCGAACATCGGTCAGCTCGACTTCGCCGTGGTCGGTGGGCATGTTGAAGGTCCACCAGTAGTAGGGAACGTTGAATCCGGGCGTATCGGTCGGCACCAGGAATGCGGTGATGCCCCGGGCGGATCCCGGTTCGCCCGAGGTCCGAGCGAAGACCAGATCGTGGGTCGCGCGGTGCACGCCGGTGTTGAACCGCTTGGAGCCGTTGATCACCCAGCTGTCGCCGTCGCGTTCGGCGTGCGTCTCCAGCCAGGTCGCATCCGATCCGTGTTGCGGCTCGGTCAGGCCGAACGCCATGGACCGTTCCCCGGTGATCAACGCTTCCGACCACTGCTTGCGTTGCTCCTCGGTGCCGAAGCGCTCCATCATGATCACCTGCGGGAAGTTGCCGACGATCGACGATTCGTTCTGCAGGTCGTTGTGTAGGCCAAGACCCTTGTGCGCCAAATGTTCCCGGATGACCGCCATGTCGAGGTTGGTGCCGTCTCGGCCGCCCAGCGAGGCCGGCAACCCGTAGCGCAGCCAGCCGGCCTTGTCGGCTCGCCTGCGCATCTCGGAGAGCAGATCCTCCCACTCCCGGGTGGGGATCCCGTCGTTGTCCCAATCGGTGCGCGCGTGCTCGCGCCGCTGATCGAAGTACTGCATGTTCTCGCGTTCCAGCGGCTTGATCTCGGCTTCGATGAACTCATCCATCTCGGCGAGCAGGCCCGGAAGGTGCTCAGGCAGAGTGAAATCCACATGTTCTCCTAAGATCTCGTGAGGCCGCCGTACAGCGTTTTCTTCCAGACCGTCGACAAGGTCGCGATGGCATCTTCGTCGCTGATGTTCAGACCGAGGCCCGCGGGGCCGGATGGTCCGACGAACACGGTAGTGAAGTTCTCGAACAGTAACGCGATGGCCGCAGCGGTGTGCTGGGGTTGCAGCTCGGCGCCGTAACCCTGCTCCTGGGCGCGGCGCACCGAAGCCGCCACGAGATCCATTCCGAACCGCCGGAATTCGTTCTGCACCGCGGCGAAGCGCTGTTGAGTGGCTGCCAGCTGGGCCACCGCGATCATGATGCCGATGTTCTGTTTGAACATGTTCCAGTAGCCGGTGACGACGTCAGTAAAAAAGTCGTCGTCGTCGGTGGGGGCACCTCCCGCTTGCGGGGGAGAGTCCGGCAGGTGGACGCTGAGTCCCGACGGCGTCACCACCTCATGCAGGAACGATTCGGCGAGGGCGGCCAGCAGGTCTTCCTTGTCGGTGAAGTATCGGTAGAAGACCGCCGGCGATTTTCCCGCGGCCGACGTGATGTCGGCCAACGTGGTGCCGTGAAAGCCCCGTTCGGCGAAGAGTTTCCGGGCGGCCTGCTCGATGGCCTGCCTGGTCTGGCGGCCTTTGGCGGTCAGCTCGCGGTTCGCCTCCGGGGCGGACATCAGTTCCGCATCCGATCGCCGGCACGCAACAGGGCGCTCGGCAGGTCGTGTCCCACCAGCGACTTCGCCACGTCGGCCGCGGCGATGGCGGCCTGCAGGTCAACGTCCACGTCGAAACCGCTGTCGCCGAGGAGGTATACGAGGTCCTCGGTGGCGATATTGCCGGTGGCCCCGGGGGCGAAGGGGCAGCCGCCCAGGCCGCCGACCGAGGCGTCCAGCCGGGTCACCCCGGAGCCGACCGCGGCGTAGGCACTGGCCAGACCGGAGCCGCGGGTGTTGTGGAAATGTCCGCCCAGCGGCAGGTCGCCG
The DNA here is from genome assembly GCF_001673555.1 of Mycobacterium sp. 1165178.9. Taxonomy (GTDB): domain Bacteria; phylum Actinomycetota; class Actinomycetes; order Mycobacteriales; family Mycobacteriaceae; genus Mycobacterium. The sequence goes on from NZ_LZMB01000520.1 coordinate 2,739, forward strand.
ATCACCGGACGCAGTTGTGCGATAAGCGAACTCACTCGGCCCGGGGTGGTGGTGCCGATGGTGTCGGCGATCGACAGGCGGTCGGCGCCGCGGTCGCGGGCGGCGGCCGCGATCTCGAGCACCCGCTGCGGCGGGGTTGGCCCTTCGAACGGCGAGTCCCAGGCGGTGGCGATGACGACCTCCACGGTGACGTCGCTGTCGTGCGCGATCGCGACGATCTCGTCAATCTGACTGGTGGCCTCCGCGCTGCTGCGCCCGACGTTGGCCTTGCTGAAGGTGTCGTCGGCGGCCACCACATACTCGATGGAGCGCAACCCCGCGGCGACGGCCCGCTTGGCGCCGTTGGGACTGGCCACCAGGGCCGAGAACTCGATGTCGGGGTAGTCGTGCAGATGGGCGGCCAGCTCGGAGGCATCGGCCATCGACGGCACCTTCGTCGGGGAGACGAACGCGGTGACCTCCACCTCGCGAACGCCGGTGGCCGCCACCGCGGCCAGCAGTTCGAGCTTGGCAGACAAGGGGATTGGCGTCTCGATCTGCAGCCCGTCGCGCAGGGCCACTTCTCGAATCTCAACGTGGGTCACAGGACCTCCTCGGCACGCAGCTCCTCGAGCTCCTCGGCGGTCTTGCCCAGCAGCCCGATATAGACGTCGTCGTTGTGCTGGCCCGGCCGCGCGGGGCCGGCGGCGCGGACTTGCCCCGGCGATTCCGAAAGCACCGGCACCACGCCCGGGCCCAACACGTTGCGCTGCACGCGCTCGTCGTAGTGCTCCACCAGCATGCCGCGGGCCCGCAGCTGCGGGTCGTTGACCACCTCGGCGACCGTGTTGATCGGCCCTGCGATCACCCCAGCGGCGGAGAGGGTTTCGATGATCTCACCCGGCTGGCGTTCCGCGGCCCATACCCCGATGATGTTGTCGAGTTCGTCTTGATTGCGGCCACGGGCGACGTGTGTGGCGAACCGGTCGTCGGTGGCCAGTTCCGGGCGGCCCATCGCCTTGCACAGCCGGGCGAAGACCGTGTCCTGGTTTGCGGCGATCACCACCCACGAGCCGTCGGCGCTGCGGTAGATGTTGGATGGGGCGATGCCCTCCAGCCGGGTGCCCGAGGGTCCGCGCACCACCCCGCCGGCGTCGTAGTCGGGAATGGTCGATTCCTGTACGGCCAAACATGATTCGGTCAGTGCGACGTCGACCACCTGACCGCGCCCCGTGACGCTGCGTCGGTACAACGCGGCCAGCGCGCCCTGCGCGCCGAACATGCCGGCCAGGCTGTCACCGAGCGAGAGCGCCAGCCGGGGCGGCGGGCCGCCGGGAAACCCGTTGAGGTGCCGCAGTCCGCTGGCCGCTTCGGCGACCGAGGCGTATCCGGCCTTGGTGGCGTCGGGCCCGGTCTGCCCGTAGCCGGACACCCGGACCAGGATGATGCCCGGATTGCGTTCGCTGAGAACGTCGTAGCCCAGGTTCCACTTTTCCAGGGTGCCCGGACGGAAGTTCTCCACCACGATGTCGGATTTCTCGACGAGTTCGCAGAACAGTTCGCGGCCGCGCGGATGGCGCAGGTCCAGCGTGATCGCCTTCTTGTTTCGGGCGTGCACCGTCCAGAAGACGTGCTGCCCGTCGAGTTCTGCTTGACCCCAGGTGCGCAAGGGGTCCGGCGCCTTGGGCAGTTCCACTTTGATGACGTCGGCGCCCATGTCGCCGAGCAGCCGGCCGACGAAGGGCCCGGCGATAAGGGTGCCCAGTTCGAGCACCCGAATGCCGTCCAGCGGGCCGGCAACATCGATGCGCCGCTTCTCCTCATCGCTTCGCTCTGCATCGTCGCCGGCGGAAGTCATGCGCTCATCCTTCGCCCGCGAAGTCGTGGCGCACCAGCCAGTCGGTCACGATGGTGACGGCGCTCCGCAGCGCGTCGCGCTGGTCGGGTCCCGCGTAATAGTGTGTGGCGCCAGGGATTTCGTGCATCTCCTTGTCCTCGTGTCCGATTGCCTGGAACAGCCGCCGGGTGTGGCTGGGGGTGCAGGCGTCATCCGCCAGGTTACCGATCACCAGTGCGGGGATCGCGATGTCAGGCCCGCAGGCCACCGCGTCGCCGCGGGCGTCGTCGTAGCTCCACTGCGAAAGCCAGCCGCGCAGGGTGGAGAACCGGGCCAGCCCGACGGGGCTCATGTTCACGACCTGAGGATCCCCCAGGTAGCAGGTGCCGGGTTTGCGTTCGTTGGGATCGACGGCCGGGTCCAGCCAGCGCGGGTCGGCCATGGTGCCGTGCACGACGAAGCCGAACTCGTCATCGGGCCGGCCGGCGGCTGCCAACTCGGCCAGCTTGCCCCTGACCCACGCGGTGATGCGTCGGTTGCGGTCGATCTGCGCCTGCCGGTAGCGGTCCAGAAATTCTTGGCTGTAGGGCGGCTGATTGGGGTTGTCTGGGTTGTACAGGTCCAGCTCGGGATCGCGTCTGGTGGGGTCGGATTCGTCGAGGATCGACGCGTCCAGCCATTCGGTCAGCGTGCCGTGCCGGCTGATGTGCGCGGCGAGCAGCATGATGCCGTCGGCGGCGGGCAGGTCGAGTTTGGTTAGGTCCGGGCCGTCGCCGGTCGGGCTGGACGTGATGGTCGGATTCTGCGCCTGCTGCTGGTAGAACACCGACAGCGAACCGCCGCCACTCCATCCGGCCAGCACCACCTTCTGGTAGCCCAGCCGATTCTTGGCGTCCTTGATGCACTCGCCGAGATCCTCGACGACCTTCTCCATCAACAGCGCCGAATCGGTGCCGCGGAAGCGGCTGTTGCAGTAGATGACGTGATGGCCGGCCCGCGCCAACGCGTTGATCATCGGTAGGTAGGCGCCGCCGCCGATCGGATGCATGAACACCAGCACGGTGTCCGACGGCTTGTCCTTGGGCTTGAGCAGGTAGCTCTCCAGCACCGTGATTTCGGCCAGACCGCCGTAGACGTCTCGCACTCCGGAATTATTCTGGAAGGCAACGAGATAGGGGATCCGGTCGTATTCGAACTTCTTGGGTGTCACGGCTTGTGTCATCAGCACCGCTCTCCCCCGCAAGCGGGAGGTGCCCCCACATCGCTTCGTTCTGCATCGTCGCTGGCGCGCGTCATCAATGCTGTCCGAGGCCGTGGGCCAATACCTCGGCCGACGGGGTCAGCCGCCGGCGCGTGTCGATGGCTATTACCTGCCAATCAACGCGGGAGTAGTCGTCGAATTTGCGGCGCGCCCGTTCCCGTGCCTTTTCCGGAGCGCCGTGATGAACCCCTTGTGGCGCATGCGAAATCAAACCGGGTGGCATGGGAATTCCGTACAGCGAGCCGCCGTGAAAGAAGGCGATCTCGTCGTAGTCGACGTTGCGGTGATACCAGGGTGTGCGTTCGGTGCCGGGAATTCCTTCGGCGGGCTTGGGCAGGAAGTTCATCACGTAGACACCGGTGGCCTGCATGAACAGGTGGACCGTCGGCGGCAGGTGGACGCTGTCGGATGTGACAACGTTGTAGTCGGCGATGTTGAAGGTGAACGCGAAGTTGTCTCCGCGCCAGCCTTCGACGTCGAGCGGATTGTGTTGATAGAACAGCGTTGTCGGGCCGCCCTCGTGGATGAGCCGGACCTCGAATTCGCCGTCGGCATCGTCGACCGGCACCGGCTCGGGGATGATGACTTGTGACGGGTCGAAGGGGAAGTGACGGCCCAGCGCACCGGGCGGCGGCACGCGGAACTCGTCGGTGGCCTCGATCATCAGCATCGTGGTCGCGCTGTCGGGCAACTGGCGCCAGGTGCAAGCCTTCGGGATGTACAGCCAGTCGCCCTCCCGATACCGCAGCGGCCCGAATTCCGTCTGCGCCAGGCCGCTGCCCTGGTGGACGAAGCACAGCAGGTCACCGTCGACATGACGGACGAAGAACGGCATCGGCTCGTCACGACGGCTCAACAGGATTCGGCAGTCGTCGTTACTGAACATCAGCAGCGGCCCACCGTCGGGTTGGGTGGCATCGCTGGGCTTGAGCTCGCTGGACAGCACGTCGACGGGACGCAGCGGGCCGACCGATCGGTAGGCGGTCGGGTCGTGGCGCCGGTACAGGTTGGCGGTGCGCCCGGTGAATCCGCCCCGGCCCAGCTCGTCGTCCTTCAGGCCGTCGAGGTCGGCGTGCAGGCGGCGCGGCGTTCGGCCTCTTCGCAGGTGCACAAAGGATTCCATAGACGGTTCCTCCGAGGGGGACTAGCTGGGCGGCGGTCGTCGCCCGCAAAACTGAAAGTGACATTACTTTCTCTTCTTGGGATCGCACAAGGGCCGTCGCGAACCCGTCGTCGTCAACGTCGCATGTTCGTCACAACCGTCACAGGCGTCTCTGCCGTGGGCCACACGATTTTCGCCCACCTCACAGCGACAACACCAGTGACGCGCGAAACCGGCTGACAACTGTCGCTATGAGGCGGGCAAACAGTCGAGTGCCCTGCGGCCAAAAACCACTGTGCGGATGGGACCAAGTGCACGGGCCTAGCTCCGGACGCGCAGCACGACCTTCCCCTTGGCGCTGCGGTTCTCGAGCGAGGCGACCGCGGTCGCGGCTTGCTCCAGCGGGTAGGCGACAGGCTCGGGCGGGGCCAGCTCTCCGGAGGTGAGCAATCGCTCGAGCCCGGCCCACTGCTCTTCCAGCGCGTCCGGATGCGTCCCCGCCCAGGCACCCCAACCCACCCCGACCACGTCAACGTTGTTGAGCAGCAATCGGTTTACCTTGACGGTAGGAATCTCGCCGCCGGTGAACCCGAGGACGAGCAAACGTCCGCCGGGAGTGAGCGAGCGCAGGGAATCGGTGAACCGGTCGCCGCCGACCGGGTCGACGACGATGTCTACGCCCCGGCCGTGGGTCAACTCCTTCACCGCATCCTTGAAACCGTCGGCCAGCAGCACATCGGTCGCGCCGGCCGCCGTGGCGATATCGGCCTTGTCCTGCGTGCTGACCACGGCGATGGTGCGGGACGCGCCCAGCGCCGGCGCCAGCCGCAGCGCCGAGGTCCCGATGCCTCCGGCAGCGCCGTGCACCAGAACCGTCTCGCCGCGCTGCAACCGCCCCCGGACCGTCAGCGCGAAGTACACCGTCAGGTCGTTGAACAGCAGGCCCGCACCGGCCTCGAAGCTCACATTGTCGGGCAGCTTGAACACGCGGTCCGGAGCCAGCACAGCGACCTCGGCCATGCCGCCGGACAGCATCGTGAGGCCGACGACGCGGTCGCCCTCGCGCACGTTGGCGCCCTCGGGCGCCGACCGGACCACGCCGGCGATCTCGGCGCCGAGCACGAAGGGCAACTCCGGGCGGTATTGGTAGAGGCCCCGGGTGAGTAGGGCGTCCGGGAAGGCCACCCCGGCGGCATGCACGTCGACGACGACCCCGTCGCCCGACGGTTCATCGATGTCGGTCAACTCGACCGCGTCTGGGCCATCGAGCCGAGTCACCTGTACCGCGCGCATGCCACCAGAGCCTACTGCCGGGTCAAAATCCGCCGGCGACCCGCACTACGGCCCGGCCGGAGAATTTGCCGGCGCGCACCCGTTCGATGACCCCGACTACGTCTTTCACGTCGACGTCGCTGACCAGCGAGTCCAGGTGACGTGGCCGCAACGAATCGCCAAGCCGGGCCCACAATTCGCGGCGCGGGCCAATCGGCATCAGCACCGAGTCCATGCCCAGCAGCGCGACTCCGCGCAGGATGAAGGGCAGCACAGTGGTGTGCAGGGCCGGACCGCCGGTGAGGCCGCTGGCGGCCACCGCACCGCCGTATTCGACGGTGCTGAGCACGTCGGCCAGCGTCGCGCCGCCCACACAGTCCACCCCGCCCGCCCAGCGCGCCTTGCCGAGCGGGCGTGGCTTGGCGTCGGGGTCGGCGGGCAGCCGACCGATAACCTCCGCGGCGCCAAGGGCTTTCAGCCGGTCGGTGGCCTCGGGCTTGCCGCTGGAGGCGACGACCTGGTAGCCGGCGGCCGCGAGCAGGTCCACGCTGACCGATCCGACGCCGCCGGTGGCTCCGGTGACGACGATGGGACCGGCGTCGGGCGTGATGCCCCAGTCGATCAGCGCCTGCACGCTCATCGCGGCGGTGAAGCCCGCCGTGCCGATCGCGGCGCCATCGTGAGGGCTCAACGCGCCGAGTGCGACTATCTGGTCGGCCGGCAATCGTGCGTATTCGGCGTAGCCGCCGTGGTGACCGGTGCCGATCGCATACCCGTGGGCCAGCACCTGATCGCCGACGGCGAAGTCGGCCGACGTCGACTCGACGACCTCACCGGTCAGGTCGATGCCCGGGACGACGGGGTAGTCGCGCACCACGCCGCCACCCGGCGTCAGTGCCAGCGCGTCTTTGTAGTTGACGCTCGAATACAGGACCCGGATGGCCACCTCTCCGGGCGGTAGGTCGGAGTGGTTCAGCGTCTCGACCGACGCGGTTATCCGGTCACCATCTTGTCGCGCGACGAGCGCCTGAAATGTGTCCATGCTCCGACGCTAACGTCACCGTGTGGATCCCTTTCCACTCGGTGGGTTTTCGGTCAATCGCGTCGGCTTCGGCGCCATGCAGTTGCCGCGTCCATCGAACTGGACGACGAGGGCCGCGAGCGCCTGAACGCGATCGCTACTTGAGCTCGGAAGAGGACAGGCCCAGCAGGCGGCGCGCGACCACCAGCTGCTGAATCTGTTGCGTGCCCTCGAAGATGTCCAGGATCTTCGAGTCACGCGCCCATTTCTCCAACAGTGACTGTTCGGAATAGCCTGCGGTGCCTGCCAATTCGACGGTCTTGAGCGTGACATCGGTGGCCATCCGGCCTGCCTTGGCCTTGCTCATCGACGCCTCTTTGGAGTTCGGGATCTTGTTGTCCGCCTGCCACGCCGCCCGTAGCGACAGCAGATAGCTGGCCTCCCAGTCGGCTTCCATGCGGATGAACTCCGCCGCCGCCGCGCTCTGGGCCTGCGAGGGCTTGTCGTAGGAGATCTCCACGCCGGCCTCGGTGAGGATTTTGCGGATCTCCTCGAGCGCGGCACGGCCGACGCCCACGGCCATGGCCGCAACGATGGGCCGGGTGTTGTCGAAGGTCTCCATCACTCCGGAAAAGCCCTTGCCCACCTCGATTTCGGGGTTGCCGAGCAGGTTTTCCTTCGGAATGCGGGCGTTATCGAACCGGATGACCGCGGTGTCGGAACCCTTGATGCCCAGCTTGTGCTCGAGCCGCTCGACAGTGACACCGGGATGCTCGCGGGGTACGACGAATGACTTGATCGCCGCGCGGCCCTGTGACTTGTCGAGCGTCGCCCACACCACGATGTGGGTGGCGCGGGAGCCGGCGGTCACGAAGATCTTCTCGCCGTTGATCACGTACTCGTCGCCGTCCAGGGTGGCCGTCGTGGACACCGCCGCCGAGTCCGATCCGAAGCCGGGTTCGGTGATGGCCATCGCCGCCCATACCTTGCCCAGCCGTTGCAGCTGCTCCTCGTTGGCGACGGCGGAGATGGCCGCGTTGCCCAGGCCCTGGTAGGGGACCGACAACATCATCGCGAGGTCACCCCAGCTGGCTTCCAGAGTCTGCAGCAGCGCGGCCATGTTGGCGCCGTTGTGGTTTTTGTCCCGTTCTTCGTCCTCACCGCCCAGCGCGTTCGCTCCCGCGAATTCGATTGACTCCGAGGCTCCTTCGAAGAGGCTGAACAGAGTGTCGAGCTCGACCGGGTACGCGTGTTCCTTGAGGTCGTACTTGCGGGCGATCGGGCGCATCAACTCTGCGGCGCCCTGGTGTGTCTTCGTCGTCACCGCCTGCATCTTGCGGGGAAGTTCCAGATTGATTGCCATGATTAAACTTTCTCGACTCGAGTTGGATGACGACCTAGATGACGACGACGCCCTCGGCAACGCCGATGGCCCGCAAGTCGCGGTACCAGCGTTCGACCGGATGCTCTTTCGTGTAGCCGTGGCCGCCAAGCAGCTGAACGCCGTCCAGGCCGATCTGCATGCCTTTGTCGGCGCCGAGCCGCTTGGCCAGAGCCGCCTCGCGGATGAACGGCAGGCCCTGCTCGGCACGCGCAGCGCCGCGCCAGGTGATCAGCCGCAGCCCGTCCAATTCGATGGCGATGTTGGCGCACATGAAGGCCACCGCCTGGCGGTGGGCGATCGGCTCACCGAAGGCCTGGCGTTCCTTCACGTACGGGACGACGTAGTCGAGCACCGCGTGCGAGGTGCCGACGGTCAGCGCCGCCCACCCCAGCCGGGCCAGCGCGATCGCCTCGGAGTAAGCCACATCGTATTCGGCGTCGCTCGCGTCTGGTTCACCGAGCCGCGCGGTCGGCGGCACCGTCACGCCGGAGAGTTCGACGTGGCCCAGGGCCGCCGCGCGGATCCCCATGCTCGGATCCGCTTTCACGGTAAGGCCTTTCGTCGAGGACTCGACGATGAACAATGCCGGCTTGCCGTCCAGCTGCGCGCCGACGATGAAGAGCTCGGCATCGGCGGCGGCCGGGACCAACGACTTCACCCCGTCCAGGCGGTAACCGCTCGGGGTGCGCACCGCGGTGGTCTTCAGCCGGGTGGGGTCGAAGAGCGGTTGCGGCTCGGCGATGGCCACGCACGCTTGGGGCACGTTCTCACCGGCGAACTCGGGAAGATAGGTGGCTTGCTGGTCGGCGCTACCCCAATGGGTCAGCGCGGAGGCCACGCCCCCCGGGGCCAGCAGCGGCAACGCCAGACCCATGTCGCCGTAGGCGAGCGCCTCGGCGACCAGCACATTGGTCACGCTGGATCGGTGTGCGGCGATGCCGTCGAAATCCTCGGGGATGTTGATCGCCGTGATGCCCAGCTCGGCGGCCTTGGCGATCAGCTCGTGCGGGTATGTCGTCGCTTCGTCGGCGTCGTGTGCGGCGGGGCGCAGCACTTCCTCGGCGAACTCATCGAGTGTCTCGACGATCATCTTCTGCTCGTCGTCGGGCGTCAGGTCGAAGTAGTCCTTGCCGCTTGACTTGAGCCGGGTCGGCCCGCCGCGCAGGTTCTGGACTCGCTTGAACTGCCGAGAAGAGGTCGCGGCGGTGGAGAAAATCGTCTTGGTGCCGTAGCGCAGCGCGCGGTTAAGCGGGTCGCGCAGCTGGTATTTGTCGAGGAACTCCTGCCCGACGAGCGGTGTCAGCAGCGCAATGGCGATGTCGATGCCCGTGCGCTTGTGGGGTTGCAGCCCGACAGCGGACTTGTGGTCGCGCCGTTTGGCGCGGGGGCGGGTGGATGTCTGGTTGGAACCGGAACCGGTCATTTCAGCAGCCTCAGGTCGTTGGGCAATGCGGTTCTCTCCGATCTTACTCCGGAGTAAGATCGGAGAGAACACTTGTTAACTAATTCACAGCGGGGCGCCCGCAAGGCTGCCGAGGACCTGCTGCTGCAGCAGGCCATTGGTGGCTACGGCGCTGCCGTGATGCGGGCCCGCGGTGCCGTCCAACGCGGTCAGCACGCCGCCCGCTTCGCGCACCAGGATGTCGAGGGCCGCGAGGTCCCATACCGACACTTCCGGCTCGGCGGCTATGTCGACCGCACCTTCCGCGAGCAGGCAATAGGACAGAAAGTCGCCGAAGGCGCGCACCCGCCATACCGTGTCGGTCAGTGCGATGAATCGGTCCCGCACACCGAGTTGCGCCCATCCGGACAGGCTGGAGAATGAAAGGCTGGCCGAATTCAGTTGTGCCACTGAGGAAACCGCGAGCCGGCGAGCCGGCGCACCGTTGACCGCGACGAAAGCACCCCGGCCGTGCGCGGCCCACCACCGGCGCTGCAGTGCCGGGGCGCTCACGGCGCCGACGACGGGGACACCGTCTTGGAGCAACGCGATCAGCGTGGCCCACACCGGCACCCCGCGGACAAAGTTCTTGGTGCCATCGATCGGGTCGATGATCCACTGACGCCCGGTGAAGCTGGTATCGCCGCCGAACTCTTCGCCGACAATGCTGTCGTCCGGCCGTTCGCGCCCGAGCAACTCACGCAGCTCGGTTTCGACCGCGCGGTCGGCGTCGGTGACCGGCGTCAGATCGGGTTTGGTGTCGACACGCAGGTCCAGCGCGCCGAATCGCGTGGAAGTCAACGTGTCTGCGCGGTCGGCCAGCGCCAGTGCCAGCGCCAGATCGTCCTGGCTCACCGGCACCGCTCCTGCACATCGCTTCGTCCCCCGCAAGCGGGCGGTACCCCCACTGCGTCGTCGCCGGTGCGGCTCATGACGCAGTCTTATCACGGTCCTACCATGGCCCCGTGTGGGAATTCGGATTGCTTCTCCTGCTGATGGCCGTGTTGGCGGTGTTTCTCGTCCAGCGGTTCGTCCCGCGCGGCCCGCGGGGTGAGGTGCTGAGCGGCACATTGCTGGTGACCGGCATAAGCCCCCGCCCCGACGCCACCGGCGAGCAGTTCGTCACCGTCGCCGGCGTGATCAATGGGCCCACGGTCAACGAGCACGCGGTGTATCAGCGGCTGGCCATCGACGTGAATCAATGGCCGACAATCGGCCAGCTGTTCCCGGTGGTCTATTCGCCGAAGAACCCCGACAACTGGAGGTTCGCTCCCGCGGACCCGGCGGCGCCACCCGGGCCGCCCGCGGCACCAGAATCGCCGCAGCCACCCGCGCCCTGAGCGGCCGTCAGCCGGCCGCGGGTGGGCGAGTCATCACCATGATCCGCCTGCCGTAGCGGGGGACCACAAGCGTGGCCCGCCTGGCCGTCCCGCCCGGTATCCCGGGCATGCCGGGCGCCCCGGACCCGGTTCGGGCCACCTCTTCGGTCGCCGCCAGGCCGGACAAGCCGCTGCCCGGCAATGCCGCAACGGGGTTGCCGGTCGCGGTGGCCCAGCCGCCGGGCACCGACATCGGGCCGATTCGTCCGGCGCGCGCGAGCGCCGCGTTGACGTTGCCCAGGCCCGGCGTGGCACCGCCGAGCGCGGGCGGCTTAGGCAGCGCGGACGGGACCGCCGTGACGTTGGGCAAAATGCCCAGGTTCTTGTCGGCCTGAATGATTCCGGCAGCGGTCCCTTCGGTAGTGAAAATGGACCTGAATGTGGTCTGGGCGCCCTGGATGGTGTCGAGGATTCGGAACAGTTCCGACGAGGAGCCGCCGGCCGCTGAAGCCGCCTTCGAGCCCGAGTTCGAGCTCGAGGCGTTGGCGGTGGCTTGAGCGACGGCGTCGCGCTGAGCCGTTGCCCCATCCGAAGTGGTGGTTTGGCGTGGGGTGAGGAACGGCGAAAACTGTGCTGCCGCAGCAGAACTGACGGAATACGTCGACATCGCGGCGGCATCTTGAGCCCAGTACGCCGAATAC
>NZ_LZMB01000521.1 GCF_001673555.1 Mycobacterium sp. 1165178.9
TACAGCGACTCGGCGTTACGCGCCAGCATCAGCGCACCGCTCTTTGTTGCTGCTGCTGTTTGGGCTTATCGCGCGGGGGCTGGTCGGTGGGCTGCGGCTGCTGAGACGTCGGAGACGTCAGCCGCGGCGAGTCTTCCAGCGGATCCGGCATCGAGGTGGGCAACGAGCGCACCACCTCCGCCGCCTCGAGCTCGTGGTCACCGGCCGCCGCCCGCGACGCCAACACCCAGGTGTCCTTCGAGCCGCCGCCCTGGCTGGAGTTGACCACCCGCGACCCCTCGACCAGGGCTACCCGGCTCAGCCCGCCGGGCAGCACCCACACGTCGTTGCCGTCGTTGACGGCGAACGGTCGCAGATCCACGTAGCGGGGCGCCAGGGTGTTGCCGATCTGCGTCGGGACCGTCGACAGCTCCATCATCGGCTGCGCGATCCAGCTCCGGGGATCGTCGCGCACCTTCTTGGCGACGGCCGCCAGCTCCTTCTCCGAGGCCTCCGGACCGAATACGATGCCGTAGCCCCCGGATCCCTCGACCGGCTTGAGAACCAATTCGTCGATGCGGTCCAGCACCTCTTCACGCTCGTCATCGAGCCAGCAGCGCAACGTCTCCACGTTGGCCAGCAGGGGTTTTTCGCCCAGGTAGTACTCGATCATCGTAGGGACGTAGGTGTAGACGAGTTTATCGTCGCCGACGCCGTTGCCGATCGCGCTGGAGATTGAGACATTGCCGGCGCGGGCAGCGTTGACCAAACCTGCCACTCCCAGCACCGAGTCAGCGCGGAACTGCAGCGGGTCCAGGAACGTGTCGTCGATGCGCCGATAGATGACGTCGACCTGACGCTCGCCCTCGGTGGTGCGCATGTACACCTGATTGTCGCGGCAGAACAGGTCGCGCCCTTCGACCAGCTCGACACCCATCTGGCGGGCCAGCAGTGAATGCTCGAAATAGGCCGAGTTGTAGACGCCCGGGGTGAGCACCACCACCGTCGGGTCCGCCTCGTTGGTGGCCGCGGAGTTGCGCAGCGCCCGCAACAGGTGCGACGCGTAGTCGTCGACCGGGCGCACCCGGTGGGTGGCGAACAGGTTGGGGAAGACGCGCGCCATGGTGCGCCGGTTCTCCATGACGTAAGACACGCCCGACGGCGAGCGCAGGTTGTCCTCGAGAACCCGCCAAACGCCCTTGTCGTCGCGGATCAGATCGATGCCCGCGACATGGATTCGCACGCCGTTGGGCGGGTCGATGCCCATCGCCTGGCGATGGAAATGTTCGCAGGAGGTGATCAGCCGGCGTGGGATGACGCCGTCGTTCAGTATTTCCTGGTCGCCGTAGATGTCATCGAGGTACATCTCGAGCGCCTTGACCCGCTGGGTGATGCCGCGCTCCAGGCGCGTCCACTCGGCGGCCGAAATAACCCGCGGCACCAGGTCCAGCGGAAATGGCCGCTCCTGGCCCGATAACGAGAAGGTGATCCCCTGGTCGAGGAAGGCGCGCGACAGGGCTTCCGCGCGAGCCTTCAGCTCCGAGGCGTCCGACGGCGCAAGCTCGGCGTAGATACCCCGGTAAGGGCCGCGCACGGCGCCCTGAGCGTCGAACATCTCGTCGAACGCCATCTCGTAGGCATCCGATGACCCGTCGTATCCGCCGAAAATGCGCTCAGAACGGGCAGCGCGAAAACCCCGCTTGGTCTCGTCAAGCTGGCTCGTAAGACTCACTGTTCAGATGCTGCCTCAAATCGACGTTCTGGCAGCCCACGTGTTCCCGTTTTGGGAGAAAACGTAACTCACTGATAACCTGGGCAATCGCTGTGGTGATATCCGGCGCCCCACAAAAACGTCTAATCGAAGAAGGAACTCCAGCGTGGCCAACATCAAGTCGCAGCAGAAGCGCAACAAGACGAACGAGCGCGCTCGCCTGCGCAACAAGTCGGTCAAGTCGTCGCTGCGTACCGCTGTCCGCGCGTTCCGCGAGGCCGCCGGCGCCGGCGATAAAGAGAAGGCCGCCGAGTTGCTGGTGTCGACCAACCGCAAGCTGGACAAGGCGGCCAGCAAGGGCGTGATCCACAAGAACCAGGCCGCGAACAAGAAGTCGGCGCTGGCGCAGGCCCTCAACAAGATCTAAGGCTCGACCGGCCGCCGACGGCCGCCCCCTCTAGTGGCCGCGCTGGGCGGCTAGTTCGGCGACCTGTCTGACCGCGGATTCCAGGGCGTAGTTCGCGTCCACCACCGCTCCCTTGACGTTCGCGTTGAGCGCCGCCACCACCTTCATCGCCGACGCCACCGAGTCACGCGACCAACGCCGGGCCTGTTTCTGGGCCTTCTGCACCCGCCAGGGCGGCATCGCGAGCTGGGACGCTAGCCGGTAGGGATCACCCGACAGGGGGCCGACCCGGCCGATCGTGTGGATCGCCTCGGCCAGCGCATCGGCCAGCACCACGAGTGGCTCCCCCCGCATCATCGCCCACCGCAACGCCTCGGCGGCTCCCTCGATGTCACCGGCCACCGCCTTGTCGGCGATGTCGAAGCCCTTCACCTCCGCCTTGCCGCTGTGATAGCGGCGCACCGCGGCGGCGTCGACCACCCCGCCGGTGTCGGCCACCAATTGGGAGCAGGCAGAAGCCAACTCCCGCAGATCGGAACCGACCGAATCCAGCATCGCCGTCACCGTGTCCTCGTCGGCCTTGACCCGCAGGCCGCGAAATTCCTTGCGGACGAAGTCGATCCGTTCGCTGAGTTTGGTTATCCGCGCGCACGCATGCACCTCGGCGCCCAGGGACTGCAGCTCGGTGGCCAGCGCCTTGGCTCGCCCGCCACCCGAGTGCACTACGACCAGCACGACACCCGTCGGCATATCACTCGCGGCCGAAACGATCACCGCCGCAGCGTCTTTGCCGGCTTCGCCGGCGGCCTCGAGCACGACGATGCGCTCGTCGGCGAACAGTGACGGACTCAGCAGCTCGGCGAGCTCATATGTGCTGACGTCGCCCGCCCGCATGCGGTTGACCGGAACGTCGTCGGTGCCGGCCCGCTGCCGCGCCGCGCGCAGCACGTCGGCTACCGCCCGCTCGACCAGCAGTTCCTCGTCTCCCAGGACCAGGTGCAACGGCGAAACCTCGCTCACCCCACGATGGTGTCACGCCCCACCGACTACGTCGCCCCGGGATTCAGCAGCTCCTACCCCAACCCGGCCAGTGCCCAGGCCAGCCCGGCCAGCGCCGCCACTCCCCCCGCGACGCGGAATGGCCGCCATCGCCACAACACCACCGCCAGCACCGTGACACCGCCGACGATCAGCGTGCCGGGCAAACCCTGCGGGACCGGCAGGGTCGCGCAGGGGATGTTGGCGGCCCAGCGGGCCACACCGTCCACCCACCACAACTCGGGACCCGTGAACCGGATCAGCAGTCGCGCGGCGCCCGGCCATATCCCGCAGAGCGCGGCCGCCGCGGTGCCTAACACCGTGATCGGCGCGATGACGGCGGCCACGACGAGGTTGGCGAGCGCGGCAACCACACTGAATCGGCCCGATATCGCCGCGACCACGGGCGCGGTCACCACCTGTGCGGCCCAGGCGACGGCCAGCGCGTCGGCCAGCGGCTTGGGCCAACCCTTTCCAACCAGGCGCCGCGACCAGATCGGCGCGACGACGATCAGCGCGGCAGTGGCGAGTACCGACAGCGCGAACCCGACGTCGACGGCCAGCGCGGGGGCCAGAGCAAGCAGCACCAGCACCGTGGCGGCCAGGGCCGGAATGGCTTGGCGCCGCCGCGAAGACAACACTCCCGCCAGCGCGATGGCACTCATCACCGCCGCCCGCAAGACGCTCGCCGTCGGCTGCACGATGATGACGAAGGCCACCAGCGCCAGCGCGGCAAGTGCGACGGCGGCCCGGGGACCGATAAACCGCGCCGAGAACAGCACGGCGGCACACACGATCATCACGTTGGCACCCGACACGGCCATCAGATGCGTCATGCCGGCCGCGCGAAAGTCGCGGCTGACATCGCTCGGCACCGCCGAGGTGTCGCCTAACACCAGCGCGGGCAGCATCGCCGCCTGCTCGCCGGGCAGTGCGTCGCGGGCGGCCGCGGCGAACCGGCCGCGCACCCCGTGCGCGACCCGCTGCACTGCGCTTGCGGTGCCCATGGTCGGCCGTCCCGACGCGTTGAGCACCGCGACCGTCAGGTCGCGACGCATCGGCCGAGTGATGCGCGCGGTGAATTGCACCGGCTGCCCCACCATCACGGCGCCGAAGTCCGAGGCGCGCGCGAAAACGACGACCCGCCCGGATGTTTGGGCGGCGCGCAAGCGTTGCAGGGTGGCCCGAAACATCAACCGGCTGCTGCCCAGCGACACCGTGCTCTCGGTGGGGGTCACTGTGACCGGAGCGCTGCTGCCGAAGGCCGCGGTGATCGGGTGGTGAACGACAGCGTCGGTACGGAGCGCGATGGCGAAGCCGTACCCCGCCCCCACCACACCGACCGCCGCGATGCCGGCGCCGATCGATCGGAGCCGCGTGTTCCGGCCGGGCCGGTGCGCCGCACGCCACGCCAGCGCACCGCACGCGGCAATCAGCCCGAGGCAGCACCAGGCGAGGATCAGGCCGGCCTGCCACCAGATCCCGCCGGCGGTCACCACCCAACAGATCAACGCGGCCGGCACCAGGCGCACATCGACATGACCGAAAGGCGATTCACCGGCCCGCGTTGAACCACCGAAGTCAGACACAGACCAGGGTGCGCAGCTTCTCCAACCGCGCCGGCCCGATGCCCTCAACCTCGGCGAGTTGGTCGACGCTGGTGAATTTGCCGTTGGATTGCCGCCACGCCACGATAGCGGCGGCGGTGACCGGTCCGACGCCGGGCAGAGCATCGAGTTCCTGAACGGTCGCGGTGTTGAGGTCGACGGCCTGGCCGGGCTTCGGCTTGACCGATCCCGGCGCCGAGGGTAGCGCCTTCGATGTGGGTGTCGTTCCGGTGGCCACCGAGCTGCCCAGCGCCGTCGGCTGCCCGGGGACCGGGGCGAGACCGACCACGATCTGCTCGCCATCGCCGAGCGGCCGGGCCATGTTCAATCCGATGGTGTCCGCGCCGTCCACCGCGCCACCGGCGGCCGACAGCGCATCGGCAATGCGCGCGCCCGGCGCCAAGGTCACCAGACCCGGCGTGTGCACCAGGCCGACGACGCTGACCACCACCGGGCGCTCGGGACTCGGCGGCTGTGCGGCACCCGGGGTCGCCGATGACCTGGGTCCGGCCGTCGACACCTTCTCCACCGGTGGCAGCTTGGCCGACATTACCGGCGCCGGCCGGTCGCGCAGCAACGTGAACACCGTGACCAGCACCGCCAGCGCCGCCACGATCGCCAACCCGATGGCGCCGGCGCGGCCGGGGTCGGCACGCACCCTGGCCACCCAGCCGCGGTCTTGCGACGCGTCGGGAAGCCACCGCGGCAGCAGGGAATTCTGGTCGTCGTCCCGGGTGTCTTCAGCCGAGTCCGGGGATGCGTCCTCGGGCTCCGAGGGCGCCTCGGTGTCCGGTTCCGCATTGAGCCGTCGCTGCAGGCGCTCCGCCGGAAGTTCTATTCGCATGGGCCGACGGTATGTCCGCGCACCGCCGCCACGGCACAGCTCGACGACGCCGCGGGCCGATCTGTGGATTAATCCGAGGCTGTGTACGGGCCCCGCGAGGGATGGGTCAAGATGGAAGCCGAGCGAACGACCGGCATCGCCAGAAAACAGCTCTGGGCGCTGTGTCGTCACGGTCACCGGAGAAACGACAGGAGGCTGCCATGCAACTGGCGCTCACACCCGAGGAAACCGCGTTCCGCGACGAACTCCGCAACATCTACACGACCAAAATTCCCGAGGAGCTGCGCGAGCGGGTGCGTCAGGGCTCGGCGGAAGTCAACCACGAGCACATCATCACCAGCCACAAGATCCTGCACGAGCACGGGTTGGCGGTACCGAGCTGGCCGGTCGAGTGGGGCGGTAAGGACTGGACGCCGACCCAGCATCAGATCTGGGCCGATGAGATGCAGCTGGCGTGCGTCCCCGAGCCGTTGAACTTCAACACCAAAATGGTGGGGCCGGTGATCGCCGAATTCGGTTCGGAGGAAGTCAAACAACGCTTTCTGCCCCCCACGGCCAGCCTCGACATCTGGTGGTGCCAGGGCTTCTCGGAGCCCGAGGCCGGCTCCGACCTGGCGTCCCTGCGCACGACCGCGGTCCGCGACGGCGACAACTACGTTGTCAACGGCCAGAAGACGTGGACCACGCTCGGCCAGTACGCGGACTGGATCTTCTGCCTGGTCCGCACCGACCCGCAGGCGCCCAAGCGGCAGGCCGGCATTTCGTTCCTGCTGTTCGAAATGGATACGCCGGGCGTCACCCTGCGGCCCATCAAGACGATCGACGGCGGACACGAGGTCAACGAGATCTTCTTCGAGGACGTCCGGGTGCCCGCCAATCAGCTTGTCGGAGAAGAGAATCAGGGCTGGACGTACGCGAAGTTCCTGCTGGGCAACGAGCGCACCGGCATCGCCGGTGTGGGGCGGACCAAGGTGCGCCTCGCCGAGGTGAAGAAGCACGCCGAGGCTACCGGGCTGCTCAACGACCCGCTGTTCGCGGCGAAGCTGGCGGAGGCCGAAAACGAGCTGCTGGCACTGGAACTCACGCAGTCACGAGTGGTGACCGACTCCGCGGACGGGCAGCCCAACCCGGCGTCGTCGGTGCTCAAGCTGCGCGGCAGCCAACTGCAACAGACCGCCACCGAACTGCTCGTCGAGGTGGCCGGGCCGGATGCGCTGCCGGCCAACGGCGAAGACATTTCATCGCCGTCCTGGGCGCAACACAGTGCGCCGCACTACCTCAACTACCGCAAGACGTCGATCTACGGCGGTAGCAGCGAGGTGCAGCGCAACATCATCGCGTCGACGATTCTGGGATTGTGAGGCAACCGTGGACTTTCAGTTGAGCGACGAGCAAGCCCTGCTCCGCGACACCACCCGCGACCTGTTGTCGCGCACCTATGACCCGGAAAGCCGCAACAAGATCATCGGCTCCGATCTCGGCTGGAGCCGCGAGGTCTGGAATCAGCTCGCCGACACTGGGATTCTGGGTCTCGGCTTCGAGCCGGAGGAGTCCGGCCAGATCGAGATCATGGTGGTGCTTCACGAGGTCGGGCGCCGGTTGGCCCCCGAACCGGTGCTGCACGCCGCGCTGGGGCCCGGTGCGCTGATCACCGAGCTGGGCAGCGCTGAGCAGAAGCAACTGCTCGACGAGGTCGCGGGCGGACAGCGGCTGCTGGCCTTCGCCCCCCTCGACCGGCCAGCGCAAGCCTTCCGCCGAGAGACG
>NZ_LZMB01000522.1 GCF_001673555.1 Mycobacterium sp. 1165178.9
GTGGCCGCCGGCGTCCTGCGCTCGTCTGCGCAAGTGCTGGCGCTGATCTCGACCGGCGGCCTCCCCAAGGGCGACGCGATGCCCCCCGCGCCTCCCGTGGACCTGCCGCCGGTTCCCCCGGCCGACGCCCCGCCGCCGGCCGACGCGATGCCGCCCGCACCTCCTGCGGACGCACCGCCCGTCGCGGACACGGACTTCCACGGTTTCGTGCCGGAAGGCATGCCGCAGCAGGCTTCCGAAGGTAACTACCTCGTGCAGCTGTGGGACGCGATCCGGGCCCAGGACGTTCACGGAAACGACGCGCTAGACGCTCTCGCTCAGCCGTCTCCCAACGCCTGACGCCGCCTTACTCCCCGCACGCCCCGAAACCCCTCCTTTTCGGGGCGTGTCGGGCTCGGCGCACCATGCCGGTGGCCCGCGGGCCTAGCGTGTCAGGCCGAGCCCACCCACTCTTCGGTTCCGTCGGCGAAGAATTGGTGCTTCCATACCGGTAGCCGGGCCTTGATTGTGTCCACCAGGTGCGCGCAGGTGGCGAATGCCGCCTGCCTGTGGTCGGCGGCGACGGCCGCAACCAGCGCCGCCTCTCCGATGCGCAGCGCGCCGACGCGGTGGCTGGCGGCGACGGCACGCACGCCGCTGGACTGCTCGGCGACCTCGGCCACCACCTCGGCGATGACCTGGTCGGCGGACGGGTGCGCGGAGTATTCCAGTCGCACCACCCGCCGTCCGCCGTCATGGTCGCGGATCATGCCGACGAACCCGACGATGGCCCCGGCCGACTGATGGCCCACCAACTCTTCATGCTCGGCCAGTGAAATCGGGTGCTCGGTCATGGCGGCGCGCACGACGAGCGTCATCGCTGGTGATCTTTGCCGGCGAGCTGGTCGAGTGCATGGTCCAGCACATCGGCGAGGACGCCGAGGCCGTCGCGAACCCCTCCGGGCGAACCAGGCAGGTTGACGATCAAAGTCTGGCCGGCAACACCGCACACCCCGCGCGACAGCACCGATGTGGGCACCTTCGGCAGGCCCGACTGGCGAATCGCTTCGGCCAAACCCGGAATCATGTAGTCGACGACGGCCACGGTGTGGTCCGGTGTGCTGTCGCTGGGCGAGATGCCGGTGCCGCCGGAGGTAATCACGACGTCGGCCTCGGCGTCGATCGCGGCACGCAGCGCGTCGCCGACCGGTGGCCCGTCGGCAACCACCTCTGGTTGGGGGGCCGAAAAGCCGCGCTCTGCCAGCCATTCGGCGATGATCGGGCCGCAGCGGTCGTCATACACTCCCGACGACGCGCGGGTCGAGGCGATGATGATGCGGGCGGAACGGGTGCTCATGGGCGCGCCCACCTTCCGGTTTTGCCGCCTTCCTTGCGCAGCACTCGAATGTCGTCGATTCGTGCGGCGGGGTCTACCGCCTTGATCATGTCGTAGAGCGTCAGTCCCGCGACGCTGACCGCCGTCAGCGCTTCCATCTCCACCCCCGTGCGGTCGGTGCTTCGCACCGTTGCGATGATTTCGACCTCAGACTCCCCCACGGTGAAGTCGATGTCGACCCCCGTGAGTGCGAGTTGATGACACAGCGGGATGAGTTCGCTGGTGCGCTTCGCGGCCTGAATGCCGGCTATCCGCGCGGTGGCCAGGGCGTCGCCCTTGGGGAGGCCGCCGGTCGAGATCAGCGCCAGCACTTGCGCAGACGAGCGCAGGACGCCGGCGGCCAC
>NZ_LZMB01000523.1 GCF_001673555.1 Mycobacterium sp. 1165178.9
AATCGGAACGGCCAGGCCGTTGTGCAGCGCCAGCGGCAGCGGGCTGTGCTCGGTGGCCAGGGTGTAGGAGCCGCCCGGATTAACGATCGTCACCGCGCCGAACAGGTCGTTGATTGTCTTACCGACCACCACCAGGCGTTGCTGGGCCAATCCATTGCGGGTGTCGGGCGGTTCGGACTGGCTCAGGGCGCGCAGCATGTCCTCGCGCAGGGGCGCGGTGTACTGGACGCCGGTCAGCCCTGTGCGGTCGTCGGTCATCAGCGACGACGTCAAGCCCCACAGCCGGCCGACCTGCCCCGTGATGCCGGCGGTGACGTCGTCGCTGAACTGCCCGGGTGCGGAAACGTAGGCGCCGACGTCTCCCGGCGGCTCGGTGCGGGCTTGAGCAGCCTGATTGGCGTCGGCGATCACGACCGGCAGCGGGCGGGGCACCGCCAGACCGGAGCGGATGGTGGTGGTCAGCGCGGTCAGGATGACCTGGGCGTCGTCGGCCTGCAGATTCCATGTGGACGGCGGAAGCAGTATCTGGGTGCGTGGCTCGTCGCGGTCGAGCGCATGCCAGAAGATCGCGCCCAGCGCGTCCTGCCTGCGCGCGGTCACCGAGTCGTGTCCCAGCCGAACCGTCAGGGACGAGTCCAGGTATGTCGGCACCCCTGGCGTGGTGCCGGCTCCGGCCAGCGCGGCGCCGACGGCGGGGTCGAACGGCGCGACCACGACTTGCGGGGCCAGCCGTCGCGGTGCGGTGTCGACGCCGCTCTCAATGGAGCTCTGCCCCTCGGTGGCCGACAGGTCAGCGGCCGCGATGGCGACAGTGTTGTCGTTGGCGCTGAGCAGCTTGACCGCGCGGCTGGTCAGTGGACCGTCCGCCACCACGGTGGCGCCGCGGATGGAGGAGACGTCCAGAATTTTGTCGATGATGCCATTGGCGTTGGTGGTGGCGATGGCGCTCAGGCCGGGATCGTTGACGCGCTGGACGGCATCAAGGTCGGCTTGGGCGTAGGGGAGGGGGGCCACACAGGTTCGGTGGGCCAGGGCGCGCAGGCGGTTCAGCCATTCGGTCGCGGCGGCCTGGCCGGCGCCCGGGTGGGTGGGGGTGCCGGGCAGCTGCGCCGCGTCGTCGGGGGAGTTGGACACGACATAACCTGCGGTCATCGCGTTGACCGTGACCAGCAGATCCGGATCGATCGCAAGGCACAGCGCACGGCCGACGGCGCCGTCGGGGTCGACGTCGTGACTGGTGGCGACTTCGGCCGAGGCCAGCAGGATGTCGAGCCTGCCGCCGCCGGCCAGCGAGGTGGCCAGGTCGTCGTCAACCAGCCGTACCGGAATGGTTCCGCCCGGCACGCCGGGAGCCAGCCTGGGCCGGTCGGCGAGCGGCCACAGCATGGTGATCAGCACCGGCTTGGAGGTGTCGGGAGCGACGGCGGAGCCCACATCGTCGGCGCGGTCGGGCGGCACTCCTACGACGGGCAGCAGGAAGCGCGCGTTGTCCAACCGGGCCGGTGCGCCGTAGTCCGGTGTGCCGTTCACGTTGACCAGGACGGGGTAGATGCCGGGCTTCTCCACTCCCAGCGACGGCTTGGTCAGGGCGCGCAGCGGGGCCGACAGGGTGAAGCCGACTTCTTGCCCGCGCTGCAGTTCGGGCGCCACAGTGAGGAAATCCGCGGCGGCCTGATAGCCGTCGGTGTCACCGTCCAGGGTGGTGCGCAAACCCGCGGAGGCGGTGACGGCGCCCGCGTGCTCGAGGCGGACCATGACGTCATGAACCGGCCGGTCACCGATGTTGGTCACCATGCCGCTGACGGTCACGACGGGCGGACTGGTCGTGGTGACCACGTCGGGAGTGACTTGATCGATGCGGACCCGGACGAACGGCGTCACCCCGGGCTCGCCCGCCGCCGCACGCGGCATCACCGGCCCGGTGAGCATCGCGAGTCCGGTCACGATGGCGAGCACGGCGGCGATACGCACCAGGCCGGCCCACCGTAGACGCGGAGCTGTCACGGCCCGGGCCCGTGGCCGTTCTTTCGGCCCGTGGCCGGTTTGTCAGAATGCCGAGTCCGCGAATGGGTCTGGGGGCGGCGCCGCGGCGAGCTGGGCGGCAGCGGGGGGAGCGAAGCCGGACCGTCGCTTTG
>NZ_LZMB01000524.1 GCF_001673555.1 Mycobacterium sp. 1165178.9
GGCGCGGTTATGAGGCCTTCGAGGAACGCGCGGCGTTGAAGACGTGGCTGTATCGCATCGCGACGACCGCCTGCCTCCGTGCGCTGGAGAACCGCGCCAGCCCCGCAGATATGTCTCCTGGACCAGATCCTCTGCGTCGTGCACCGAGCCCAGCATGCGATAGCAATGCGCGATCAGCTCGGCCCGAAAAGGCGCCGCCTGCTCGACGAAATCCTCCTGCGCCGGCACGACCGTCTCCTCTCGGCTGCGAGGCGAAACCTACTCCCTTAGAGACGTCGCGCCGCCGAAATTCATCGGTCCGGGCGCGATGAATCGCGATGCCGCGCCGTATCTGCATTAGGGAAGACGCGGCCACGGCCGCAGACCACCCCAGAGAGTGAGAACGACCATGAACCAGCCCCGCACCGCCCTCCCCGATGGGCTCGTAGGCACCACCGCGATCGTCACCGGAGCCGGCCGCGGGTTCGGCCGTGCCATCGCCTGCGCGCTGGCGGCGGCGGGCGCACAGGTCGTCGGCGTTGCGCGTACCCGATCGCAACTCGAAGGGGTGCGCACCCAGCTCGGCGACGCGTTCACCGCGGAGGTGGCCGACGCCGCCGATCCTGAGACGGCCCGTCGGCTCGTCGACCAGTACCGGCCGCGCACACTGGTGCTGTGCGCCGGGGCCACGCCGCGCATGATGCCGCTGCAGGATCAGACCTGGGAGACCTTCAGTGAGAACTGGAACGCCGACGTGGCGCAGGCATTTCACTGGATTCGCCAGGCGCTGCTACGCCCGCTACCGCCGGGCAGCTCGGTGATCGTGATGTCGAGCGGCGCCGCGCTGAACGGATCGCCGCTGTCCGGCGGCTACGCGGGTGCGAAGGCAACCGTCAGGTTCATCACCAGCTATGCCGCCATGGAAGCGCAACGCGGCGGGCTGGGCGTCGGCTTCACCGCCTTGCTGCCGCGGTTGACGCCGGCCACCGGCCTCGGTGCGGTCGCCGTCGCCGCCTACGCCGAACGGCAAGGCGTCGACGTCGACACATTCGTGCGGGCCGCCGGACCCGCGCTCACCGCCGAACAGGTGGGCAAGTCGGTGCTGGAGATCGCAACCGGCGGCGCGGCCGAAGGCGGCGCGTACCTACTCACCTCAACCGGCCTCGCGCCGCTGTCCTGACCGCCCACACCCGAAAGGTAAGCAACATGAACACACCGCCGATCGTGTCGGCCCGAGAGTGGGCGACCGCGCATCAGCGACTGCTGATCAAGGAGAAAGAACTCACCCGGGCCCACGACGCGCTCGCGGCCATGCGGCGCAGGATGCCATGGACGCCCGTGGACGCCGAGTACGAGTTCGAGGGACCCGGGGGAAAGGTCAGCCTGCGGGGTCTGTTTCAGGGCAGGCGCCAGCTGGTGGTCTACCGCGCCTTTTACGGACCCGACATAGACGGCTGGCCCGACCACGGCTGCCGGGGCTGCTCGATGATGGCCGATCATGTCGGCAACCTGGCCCACCTGAACGCCCGCGACACCACGCTGGTGTACGTTTCGCGCGCACCGCAGGCCGACATCCAACGTCTGAAGGAGCGCATGGACTGGAAAATGCCGTGGTACACGATCACCGACGGCTTTGACACCGACTTCGGCGTCGACGAATGGCACGGCACCAACGCCTTCATCCACGACGGCGACCGCGTGTTCCGCACCTACTTCATCAACAACCGCGGCGACGAGGCGCTGGGAACGACCTGGAGCTTCCTCGATATGACCGCACTCGGGCGCCAAGAGAACTGGGAGGATTCGCCGGAGGGTTATCCGCAGACCGCTCCCTACGAATGGTGGGACTGGCACGACGCATACGGCGAGCACGAGCCGTCCCGCTGGTTCGGCGAGCCCGACCCCGACGATCCCAACGACATCCGGCCACCGCGCGCAGACTGAATTGCGGGGCGGATTCGGCATTTTCGGCCGCTCTAGTCGGCCCAAAAAACACGAATGCGCGGTAGCCGTCAACCGGCTACTCGCGCAATATCCCGCTCAGAGATTCAGGCTATAAAATTCGGTGGTTCGCCCTGCCCACCTGATACCCGGCAGGGAACGATTTCTCGATGACCTGCAATTGGTGATTCACCCTGGACTCCAGCTCGAGCACCACGCAGCTATCGCTGAAGGATTTCGATTCGAGAACTATGTACCGCTGACCACAATCGGTGATCGGGTCGCCCGAGTGCAAGCTCTCGACCGACACCGACTCCGGAGTTTCATCTGCCTCCATGCATGACACGTTAGGTCAATTGCGCAAATGAGGGAATAGACCGCTACGTCGGAGCGACCTGGCTGGGCGCGTCATGGGGTAGCGCCCGGCTGGCCGCCATCGATTTCCCCAAGGCCGCAGGTCGCTGCGTTAACCCGCCGCATCACTGAATAGCGTTGGGCTGCGGCCAATGTGCGGGTGTTTGCGGTGGTGACTGTCACCGGCGATGCCTAATCAGGAGAGTGGTGCGTGGAAGAACCACAACTGGCCCTCGAGGTCACGGGCTCCCCATTCACGCACGCCGTAGCCCTGATCGGTGGGCTCTTCGATCACGTCAGCGCCAGCGGCGCAGCAGCGCCGATAGTGGGCATCGACATCGTCGACGTTGATGACCGTCATGCCCGTTGCCGCGCCCAACGTGCGCGGCGATTGGTAGTCCTCGGCAGACGGGTGAAGCCAGATCACATGATCACCGGCGCGCACTTCACCATGGACACACCGGCCATGATCGTCTTGTTGCATTGCCCCGGCGGTCAGCCCGAACACCCTGACCAGGTACTCGTGGGCGGCAGCCAGATCGTCATACACGAGCAACGCGGTGGTACTGCGCACCGTCGAATCCAGCATTGTCATCTCCTCAATGGTGGCGAAAAGCTCCTCGGTGGACGGATCGTCAAACGCGGCAAGCGAAGCCACCATCCTCGACAAGCGCGCTTGCAGGCTCGCCGCCACCGCGACGCGTCGACGGGTGTCATCAAGGTGGCACTGCACGGCATTGCGCAACTGCCACTGGGGATCATCGACAACCTCGCCGATGCGAGTGAGCCCAAACCCCAGCCGCCGCAGCAAGCAGATCCGGTACAGCCGAGCCACATCCTGCCCGGTGTAGAGGCGGTGACCCGAGCTCGAACGGAAAGAGGGCCGCAGCAGGCCGATGTGATCGTAATGATGCAAAGCTCGCACCGTCAGCCCGGTGAGCTCGGCCAGGGCGCCCACCTTCCACACCGCAGGCCGGGCATTCTGCTGTCGCGTTTCGGACACAACCGTCACGCTAAGACCTGACGCGACGTGAGGAGCAAGTGTTTCAACCAACTCACCAGAAACCGCCTGAGTCTCCGGCCCTAGCAAGCCGAGCCCAGAACCCGGATCGTCAACCCATCGCACTGTGAAATATCTGGTACAACCCTACCAACCCAACCACCACCAACAAGCAACTGGCTTAGTCAGCGGCATCGCATCGAAGTTGAAAATGGTTGGGAAATACCGAATTTCGGTTGCTTCGCCACCGCTATCGGCTCTTGATAATCAACCGGGCGGGCATCGCGGCAGCCCCCAACATCCGCGATCCTGATCAAGACCCCCCGCTGACGCACACACCAATTCGAGCCAAGTCGGGAATAGCCCATTACGCGGTGGCGGCTTGCCGTTGCTTGAAAAACACACTGACCCGAGAGATCAGTCCATCGTCGCCCTGCTCGAACAGGATGCACTCAGGCCACGTGGTCGCAACGCCGTCGATCTCGAATGTCTCGGACAGCTCGGCGTACGACACCCGGGCGTCAACGTGCGAGACCCGCCGCACCTCCAACCGATGCCCTTGGAGATTGGTACACACCTTGCGCAGGTAGGCGACGTAGTGTGCCTTGCCCTCTATGACGTCGCAGAACGGCCCCTCCCGGGTCAGGCCGTCCTCGGTGATGGTGTCGGCCAGTCCGTCCCAGTCGTGCGCGGCCAGGCATTCCAGGTAGCGCTCGACCACGTCGTCTTGGGTCCCCATGTCGTCTCCGCTCGCTCGTGGGGTCCACGGTAAGCGCGGCGTCATCAGAAGGCTAGGTTCCTTTCATGAGCTGGTGGACCGCGCACGCCGACCGGACACTGAGCGAGCACGTGCCCGCGCCGCCCGACGCCGTCCGCGCCTTCTACGTGGACCTGGACAACATCAAGCTGGTGCACCCGCTTATCGTGTCCGTGGAAACGTTGTCCCGCAACGAAACTCAGGACGGCTACCAGCAAAGCTATCGAGTAGTGGACCGAATCCCATTGGGGGCGTTAACGCTACGGACTACGTATCAGGCCCGGCTACGAGTACTCGTCAACGGCGATGTGCTGACCGAGGCCGACCAGTCACCCGGGGTGCGGCTGCGTGGCACGGTGAGTTTCGATTCGGCCGACGGCGGCACCCGGGTCAGCGAGCACATCCGGATAGCCGCTCCGCGGCTACTGGCCGGAGTGACCATCCGCGAGGCGGTCAAGGCGCACGTCGAAATGCTGGCCGGCATCCGCCGGCACTTCGAATCGGCCTAACCCATTGCACGGTGGTGGATCGCTGCCTGCGTCCGTGATCACCTGTCCGCGAAATCGATCACTCCGCGAATATTGCGGCCCTCGCGCAGATCGACGAACGCCTCGTTGATCTGGTCGAGCTGGTAGTGGCGGGTCACCAACTCGTCGAGTTTCACCGCTCCAGCCTGGTACATCGACAGCAGCAACGGCACGCTGGTGCGCGGATTCATCCCGCCGTACAGTGCTCCCCGCAGTTGTTTGGCCGACAGCACCATCTCCTGCAGGATCAGCGGAACCACGGGCTCGGTGTAGGGAGTGATGCCGGTGACCACGCATATCCCGCCCTTGCGAAGCAGTCTCATGGCCAACGGGATCAGCTCCACGTGCAGAACTCCGGGGGTGGCGATGACGCGGTCAGCCATGACGCCGGCGGTGATGTCGGCCACCAGCGGTATGGCCTCCTCGGCGGAAACAGCGCTGTGCGTGGCACCGAAGATCTTGGCCGAATCTCGTTTGTATTCTATGGGATCCACAGCGACGACATATTTCGCGCCGGCAGCACGCGCCCCCTGCAGGGCATTCATTCCGACGCCGCCAGTGCCGATGACGACGACCGTGTCACCGGGCGCGGTGCCGGCGGAAACCGTTGCAGAGCCCCATCCTGTGCTGACGCCGCACGACACCAGCGACGCCGCATGGAATGGGATCGCGTCATCGATCTTGATGACGGACCTTTCGGTGAGCACCGCATATTCAGCGAACGTGCCGAGTTGACCGTAAGCCATGAGGTTTTCTTGGCCGAGATGCCGGCGACAGGTTCCGTCGGTGGGCATTTCCCTCGAGAACAGACTTGCTCCGGCGTCGCAGATGTAACTCTGCCCGTTCACACAGAACCGGCAATTGCCGCACGCGGGAATGAACGACATCGCCACGTGGTCACCCGGCCGTACCGTCGTCACGCCCGGCCCGACTTGCTCGACGACACCGGCACCCTCGTGACCACCGAGCATCGGGAACCAGTCCGGCTCAGGGATACCGGTTGAGGCGCGCACCTCGGCAGTCGGCAACACGTCGCCGGTGACAAGGTGGTCGTCGGAGTGGCAGATGCCGGCAACAGCCATCCGTACCAGGACTTCACCGTCGCGGGGCGGATCGAGCTCAACCTCGCGGATCTCCCAGTTCCTGCCGACCCCTTCCAGCACAGCGGCACGACACTTCATTACAACCTCCTGTTTTCTTGTGGCATTCGCGGCGCCGCCGCCGGGTTCACCGCGCCAATCTGGCCCGCAACTCCCGTTTGAGCACCTTGCCGTAGCTGTTTTTCGGTAGCTCGCCGACGAATTCGTAGCGCTTGGGGCGTTTGAAGCGGGCGATGCGCCGCAACAGGTGTGCGTCCAGCGCCGCGGGCTCGACCGCGCCCACGATGAACGCGACCACCACCTCACCCCACTGGGCGTCCGGGGTGCCCACCACGCATGCCTCGGCGACATCGGGGTGCTCGAGCAGAGCCTCCTCCACCTCGCGGGGGTAGATGTTGCTCCCGCCGCTGATGACGACATCCTTCGACCGATCCCGCAGCGTGAGAAAGCCGCGCGCGTCGAACGAGCCCATGTCGCCGGTGTAGAGCCAGCCGTCTTTGAGCGTCGCGCGGGTGGCATCGGGATTCCGCCAATATCCGGACATGACCGCGTCTCCGCGGCAGACGATTTCGCCGATTTCACCCAGCGGCGCCGGGTGGCCATCCGGGCCCAACACCGCGACCTCCATCCCCGACCGCGCATAACCGACCGAACCCAGAATCGCGTCGTCATCCGATTCGTGATCGGCGCGGCGAAGGCCGGTGATGGTCATAGGTGACTCGCCCTGCCCATAGATCTGGGCGAAGACCGGGCCGAAGGCCGCGATCGCCTTGCGCAGGCTTTCCACATACATGGGCCCGCCGCCATAGACGATCGCCCTCAGATTGGCCGGCCGACCGCGGCCCGTATCCACCAGCCGCTGCACCATCGTCGGCGCCAGGAACGCGCTGGCGGCCGGGTGATGTTCGCAGAGATCCAGGAACTCGTCGGGCTCGAACGCGCCCGACTCGGGCACGACCTGGCGGGCGGCGCGCAGCACGTACGGCAAGACGTAGAGCCCGGAGCCGTGCGACATGGGCGCGGCATGCACCAGGCTGCAGTCCTCATCAGGAGCGTCGATGTCCGCGAGGTGCGCGACCGTCATCGCCATGAGGTTGCGGTGCGACAGCATCGCGCCCTTGGATCGGCCGGTGGTCCCACTGGTGTAGAACAGCCACGCCAGCGCCGCCGGATCGGTGCGCGGCGCTTGCGCCGGTGCGGTGTCGTATCGCCGCGAATAGTCCTCGCAATCAATGGTTTCCGTCGGCGTCGCCGTGACGGGTGCTAGCTCGGTGCCGATATCCGACGAGACGAACACCCGCGCGGCGCCCGCGTCATCGAGGATCTGCACCATCTCGCGCGGATGCAGCTTGTAGTTGATCGGGACGACGACGCACCCGGCGGCCCAGGTCCCGAACATCAACTCGATGATCTCGGGACGGTTGTGGGTCGCGACGGCGATCCGGGCACCCGCGCCGTGCTGCTGCCGGATCGAGGCGGCCAGACGTAAGGCGCGGTCGCGCAACCCAACCCACGTGCACACGAGGCGATCCCCGTGATACACCGCACCGCGATCGGGAAACCGGCTCGCGGCCTGATCGAGCAGCGCAAACAGATTCATCGCTCGATCCACTGCGCCGCCAACGCCGACTCGGAAAGATACTTCGTCGAGCTCCAGCCGCCGTCGACGACAATGGTTTGGCCGTTGATGAAACTCCCGCCCGGCGAGCACAGGAAGGCGACGGTGCTGGCGATGTCGTCGATGCGGCCCAAGCGCTGATGCGGCGTCATCTCGGTGTTGATCTTGCGGAAGCGCTCATCCTCCAAACGCTTTTCGACCATCGGCGTCACCGTCACCCCGGGCGCGACGGCGTTGCAGCGGATTCCGGACGCACCGTACTGGCAGGCGATGTGAGTGGTCAGCGCTGTCAGGCCGCCCTTGGCGGCGGAGTAGGCGCCGCCGCGCAGGCCGCCGACGACCGCGAAAGTCGACGTCACATTGATGATCGCCGAGCCGGGGGCCATGTGCGGCAGCACGTCGCGTGCGAGCCGAAACGGCGCCCGCAGCATCAAACCCAGGAAGTAGTCCAGGGTTTCGTCGTCGGTTTCGTGCAGCGGCTTGGGGCTGCCCACTCCGGCATTGTTGATCAGGAAGTCGATGTGGCCCCACCGGCCGACCGCGAGGTCCACAATGCGGCGCGGTGCGTCATCGTGCGTGAGGTCGACGGCAAGTGTCGCGACGCGCTCCGGATCACCGACGGCCCCCGCCAGTTCGGCCAGCCGTCCCTCGTCCCGGCCGATGCCGACGACCGCCATCCCCGCCTCGGCGAGTTTCGTGGCGCACCCCAAGCCGATGCCACTGCTTGCCCCCGTGACGATTGCGACCTGCATCCCACCCATCCTTAGTCTCCGCGCGGCGACTCGCCGCGCTCGCGATCGCCGCGTATCAGCGACGCCCGGATCTGATGCTTGAGTATCTTGCCCGCGTCGTTCTTCGGCAGGGCATCCCAGATCACCACCCGTTCCGGCGCCTTGAATTTGGCGACGCCCTTGCTCACCAGCAGCGCGAGCAGGCTCGCGACATCCGGGCTCTCCGTACCCGCGGGAACGATCACCGCACAGGCAGACTCTCCGGTGCGCGCGTCGGGCAGCCCGATCACCGCGATTTCGGCGATGCCGGGGTGCTCGGCGAGCAGGTCCTCGACCTCCTTGGCCGAGATGTTCTCGCCGCTGCGAATGATCACATCCTTCACCCGCCCGGTCACGACGAGGTATTCCCCATCGACCCAACGCCCGACGTCGCCGGTGCGGAAAAATCCTTCGGCATCGAAGGATTCGGCATCGTCTTCCGTATGACGGTATCCCCGGAGCATCTGCGGACCGCGCACACAGATCTCTCCGTCACCCCGCGGTGCGGCTTCGTGCGCGGCCAGCCTGATTTCGGCGATCCCCGGCCTGCCGTCGGTGTCCGCCGCGTGACTGGCCTCGTCCGGCCGGGGTGCGCCGACAGTCGCGACCGGCACTTCCGTGCAGCCGTACACGCGGGTGACCACCGCACGATCGAAGTAGTCCGCGGCGCTGCGGATCAACGACGGCGACACCGACGCACCACCGCAGATGAATAGCTTCAGGTCGGGCAGGCGGGTGCCGGCGCGCCGCGCGGCCGACAACAGCTGTTGCAGAAACGGTGTGGCGCCAGCCATGTGGGTGCACCGCAACGAATCCATGAGCGTCACCGCCTGACCTGCATCCCAGCGGTCCATCAGCACCGCGGTCGTGCCCAGCAACAGTGGGCACTCGAATGCATATATCGAGCCGCCGATATGGGCGACCGGTGACGGCACCAGGAACGTGTCACCCGGGGTGATCATCCAGTGGTCGCGGATCTGACAGATCAGCGCGTGCATCGAATTATGTGTGTGCAGGACGCCTTTCGGTCGGCTCGTGGTGCCGGAGGTATAGAGGATCATTCGCACGGCGTCGGGATCCAGCACCGGAAGCGTCGCGCCGTGCGGTGGCTGCTGCAGCAGGGCCGCATACGGTGTGTGCGTCCCGGCGTCACCGCGCAGCACCACCACCTCCGGCGCGCGGCTCATCGCAATCGTCACGCGTTCGAGCATCGCAGCGTAGTCATGGCCACCGTATTGCCGCGGAACGAAAATCACTGCGGAGTCGGCATCTTCGAGGATGTACCGCAGATCGTGCTCGCGCAGCGACGGCAGGATCGGGTTCACCACCATCCCGGCCAGCGTCGCTGCCAGGTAAATGACGGCGCTCTCGTACCAGTTCGGCAACATGAACGACACGGTGCTGCCCGTCGGCATCCGTGCCAGCAGGGCGCCGGCCAGCGTATGGGCCTGGTGGTGTAGCGCGGCGTAGTCCAAGCGAATGTCGTTGTCTACCACTACTGTTCGGTGGGGCGTTTCGAATGCCGCCGTGCCCACTGCATCGGCCAGCGTCGTGTGCACCCACAACCCGCGTCGGTATGCCTCCGCCGCATGCGCCGTATCGGCCCGGGCGATCACCTTAGCCGGCCTGACCATCCACGCGACGCATCGTCATCGCGTACCGGAACCTCGACGACAGGTGGGTGTTGATGGTCACCTGGGCCACCTCACCATCGGAGGTCGTGTAGGTGCGCCGCATCTGCAGCGCGGCCGTGCCCGCTTCGGCACCAAGGCCGTCCGCCAACTCCGGGGGGAGCAGGACGGCGGCGATCTCTTGGTGCAACTGGGCGACGCTCACACCGAAAAGGTCCTCGATCAAAGGAAATATCGGGCCGGCGTGGCGCTGCAGCAGCCTGCCCACCGCAGCGAAACTCCGGCTGATGTAGTACTCGGTTCGGCACAGCGGAACCGACGCACCGTCGGCCTGCCGGTAGCCGCGAACCGACAGCCACTGGGTGCCGACTTCCAGGCCGGTCCGAGCGGCGAGGTCGTCGTCGATCGTCACCATCGCGTTGGATTCGATGGTCAGCTGCGCGCCGGCCGCGAACGCCAGCAGGTCGTCGATCGACATCGCGTCCTGCGCATAGGAGCTCGACGCCGGTCGGGGAACCACCCGGGTGCCAGCCCGTGGCCGGGAAGCCACCAGGTTGTCCTCGCGCAGCCGGCGCAACGCCTCGCGGATGGTGTAGCGGCTGACCGCGAAGCGCTCACACAGTTGGTGCTCGGTGGGCAGCTGCGAACCCACCGGGTAAACCCCGTCGACGATCTCCTTGCGGAGGGTGCGCGCGATCTGGAGATAGCGGTGGTCTCCCGCGATGGCCTGCGGCGTCATGGTCCGTCCGGTATCGGGTGCAACGCCAGCACGCTGCCGTCGCCGTCGGCCGAGAGATAGAGGGTCCCGTCGGCCGCCGCGGTGATGCCGGCGAAAGGGCCCTGCGGGCCGGAGAACGGTGGCATGCCGCGCAGCGGCTTGGGCGTGACGCCCGGCGGGGGGCCGACCGGCAGCCCGGACGCGATCGTCCGCCGTGCTTTGGTCGTCAGATCGAACGCGATCAACTCCTTGGCGCCGGCGTCGACGACGTACAGCACACCGGCCCGGACCAGGATGCCCTGCGGGCGTTGCAGATCGGCGATCACGGTGTCAATACCCGACCCGCCCACCCGCAACACCCGCCCGGCTCCGGCCTCGGCCACCAAACACGCGCCGTCCGCGTCGATCGCAACACCGACCGGCTCGACCAGCTCTACGGCGTCGCCCTGGGCAGCGCGGGTGTGGTGTTCGCCGAGCTGGGCACCGGACGGGTGCTGTCGCTAAAACCGGGTGGTGTCCAGGTGCTGGCGAAAGAGCTGGTCGAAACCGTCTGCCAGCACCTCGGTTTCGCTCGACTCCGGACGGTAACGGGCGAGCTGGCCGCCGGATGTGGTGACGACGAACTCGCCGGGTCCGCTCGCCGCGAGGCCGCGCAGGAAGCCGGGATACCCGGGGCTGAACAACATTCCCGCGGTGCGCAGGGATCCATCGGACTGGGCGACGTAGAAGTAGGTGCCGTCGGCGATGTAGAGCTGCCCGTCGTGGCCCATCGCCAGGTCCATCGGCCAGTTGAGTCCACCTGGCAACACGGATCGCGTTGTGCCGTCCGGGGATATCTCGGTGATCTCGCCGGTGAAGTTCGAGACGAACAAGCGGTCGTCGACGAAGGTGCAGTTGTCCAGGCCCGGATTCAGTTGGGCGAGCAGGCGTTGTTCGCCGCTGCGGGGATCGATGCGCAGCACCTGTCCACTGGCCACCTGCGTCGAGACGATGTAGCCCTGCGGGTCGAACTTGACCGAGTCGGGCACGCCGAGACCGGTTGCGACACATTGCGGCTCACCGCCATCGGGATGGATGCGCCAAATCTCGTTCGCGCCCATCACCGGGAAATACAACAGGCCGTCCGGGCCGACCTCCATCGCGTTCGGCGAGGGCACGTTCTCCAAGAGCACCCGCGGTGGTCCGCCGGCCAGGTCGAATTCCAGCAGCCGCCCGCCCTCCCGGCATTCGCCGATGAACAACCGGCCCTGGTGAAAGGTGATGCCGTTGGCTGACGGCACGTCGTCGCGCAGCACTCGCGTCCGGCCGCCGGTGTCGCGCACGCTGACCCGGCCGTCCATCACCTCGGTCGCGTACAGGTTGCCGCCGGCGTCGAACGCGACATCATCGGGCGCCACGATGTCGCCGCCCTTGGGGCACGCGGTCACGAGTTCCCCGGTGCGGTGATCGAGCGCGCTGATTTGACTGCCGGTCACCTGGGCGATGTAGATGCGCCCGTCCGGGCCGGTGCGCAGACCGTTGGCGCCGAACAGCCGACTGGGCGCGGTGACACGTTCGAGCTCCCAGTCCTCGGCGACGTCGACGGGGTGTGGCAGCGCATACCGCGAGGGCAGCGTTGGGATGGCCCTTGAGATGGACATGCTCGCCGAGGTCCTTCCGTCAGCCGTTTGGGCTGGACGCTATCAACTCCTCTTAGTCCAGACAATAGCTGCCAACTGGCGGCAAACCGCCCTTGACAGCCAAGTCCACCGATCGGAATAGTATTCTCCGACAGACAGAACCCAATATTTTGTCCGGACAAACTGGGTTACCGATCCCGCTACGAGCGCTGACGCGTGCCAGGGGAAAGCAGGTCATGGCCGATCACGAGGATCACGTGAATCTTCTAGGTCTCGCAGGCCGCGTCGTTGTGGTTTCCGGCGCCGGCGGGGGCGGCATCGGCACGACC
Source organism: Mycobacterium sp. 1165178.9 (assembly GCF_001673555.1). Taxonomy (GTDB): domain Bacteria; phylum Actinomycetota; class Actinomycetes; order Mycobacteriales; family Mycobacteriaceae; genus Mycobacterium. The sequence goes on from NZ_LZMB01000524.1 coordinate 12,344, forward strand.
GTCGCGGCCATGACCGCCCGGGCCGGGGCGACCGTGATCGCTGTGAGCAGGTCCAAGGAGAACCTCGACGAACACATCGCTCCGCTGGCACAGCAGGGACTTGCCATGGTGCCCGTCGCGGCCGACGCGTCGACCGATGAGGGCATCGCCACGGTGATCGACCACGCGCGCCAAGCCGACGGCGACTTGTACGGGCTGGTCAACGTCGCCGGCGGCGCCGAGCCGTCGACGTGGATGCCGTCCACGCGAGTGACGCGCGCCGACTGGCGCAAGATCTTCGCCGACAACCTCGAAACCGCATTCTTCATGAGCCAGGCCGTCGCAAGTGAACTCGTCAGGCGGCAACTGCAAGGGTCGATCGTGTCGATCTCCTCGATCAGCGGCATGAACACCGCGCCGTTTCACATCGCCTACGGAACGGCCAAGGCCGCGATCACCGCGATGACCCGCACGATGGCACTCGAGTTGGCGCAGGCCGGAATTCGGGTCAACGCCGTGGCGCCAGGCGTCACCGAGACGGTGGCGTCGCGCACCTATGTCGACGAGGATCCCGAGCGCGT
>NZ_LZMB01000525.1 GCF_001673555.1 Mycobacterium sp. 1165178.9
CCGGCTACGCGTTTCAGGCGGCGGCACTGGCGCACGGATCCCTGCTGCTGGTCCAGCCGCTGCTGGTGTCGTCGTTGCTATTCGCACTACCCCTGAGTGCGGCGCTGTGCCACCAGCGCATCAGTCGGGCCCAGTGGGGCTGGGCGATGTTGCTGACGGCCGCGCCGCCCGGATTGGTGGTGACTGGCATGCGTGACTCGGGCCCCCATATGCTTGGCCAGCAAATCGCCGTTCGACGTGGACGACACATCGGGGGCGGTAATCCGGGGAACCGCGGGGAGGGATTGCAGTGTCGCGTGATGCCCATTCGCTGGGCCGGTTCAGCGATTCGGAAATGCGATGCAGCTGAACTATCTCAGCATCGCCGAGCTCGTCGCGGGTGCCGGCGGTGACCCCTGGGAGATCAACCGGACCCTGCAGGCGGGCCAGCCCGGGCAGATTTCCAATCTTGCCAACGCTTTTCACGCCGCGGGCCGCTCCACAGCCGAAGCCGACGCGACCTTCGAGCAGGCCCGCAAACGTTTCGAAGCGGCCTGGAATCACCAGAACGGCAATAGCCCGATCAACGCCTCCGCCGAGGTGCAGCGCACCGCGCAGGCGCTGGGCGCGCAGTCCCAGCAGTTACCCAAGATCGGGGCCGATCTGGAAAACATCGCCGCGGCCCTGGCCGACGCCCAAAAGGACGGGGCGCAAGAGATCGCCACGCTGGAAGGTCGGCTGCAAATGCTCGACAAGATCATCGGCGCGGCGACCAAGGATCTGCAGGATCCCAACCTTGCCCCCGAGGATCGCCACGCGCTGGAGACGTTGATCAAGGACGCGAAAGCCGACGCGGTCGACGACACCCGCGAGGCCCTTGACCAGTTGCGTGCCACCCGCGACAACTACGCGAAATCGCTGCACGGAGCGCAGAAGAATCTGGCCGACGACGGGTACGACCCGACGCGCGTCCTGGGTGTCGACGGGCACGCCGCCGAGACGCCGGAATCTGCCGAGCAGGATGTGAAGGCCGCGCTCGGCGGCGACAAGGGTGCGGCCGCCCGCGTCAACGGAGTGCTGAGCTCGATCACACCCGACCAGGTTTCCGGAAAGGTGCCGCTGACCGCCGAGCAGGCTTCGGTGTTGAGCCAGCTGCAGGCGCAAGAGCACGGCATGAGCATCGATGCGCTCAAAACCGCCGAGCAGCGCCTCGGCGACGAGAGGGGGATGATCGGCGACTCCTGGCAGCTGATGAGCAACCCGAACATCACGTTCCCGAAAACGCCGACAAACGTCGGCGCCAAGCAGGGCACCGACACCGTCAAGGGTGGGGTATCCCAACTGCCCGACAGTGTGCAGGAGGTGCTCAAGGCGCCGGGCTGGTTGTATGCCGACCAGACCAGGACGATCGCCGACATCGTCAAGGACGGTAACCCGTTGCTGCAGCACAACACTGAGGTCGACCAGGGCTTGCTGCACAAGGGCGCGCAGATCATGACGCAGGATTGGGCGCGCAACACCTACGACCAAACGGTCGAGTCGGTGTTCTGGGCGGCCGGTCGCGACCATGGGGCCGTGAATTGGATCGTCAACCAGCAGGGCCTTTGCGATCAGTCGACCCAGGACTTCTTGAAGAACATCACCCACCACACCTGGTCCGACGGTGGCGACGCGGCCGGATCGTTGTTCAGCTGGACCAAGGACGCGGCCGGCCCGGAGGCCCAGATCGCCGGCCAGACCGCGCAGACGTATGCGGCCTACCTCGGTCAGCATTCCCACGAGTTGCTCGATTTGCCGGGTCATCACACACTGGGCCAAGTCGATCCGAAGCTGACGCAAGCCTTCGCCACCGGGCTCTCGCCGTACGTCACCAATATCGCCGGCGGCACCAACGACCTGTCGCCGTTCTTCCACACGCCGGATTCCAATCAGGACGTGGAATCGAGATTGCCTATCGCCAAAGGCATTTTCTCCGTGCTCAGCACGGACAAGGACGCATCGAACATCTTCAATGGTGCGGCGATGCAGCAGATCATGCAGGACCAGAACCGCTACGCCGAAGCGGTTGCGCACCACGTGCCCGGCGCGGTCGCCAACGACGCCGATCTGCAGCAGGCCGCCACCTTGAAGGGATTGGTCGACGTCGGGGTGAACAACGCCGTGCACGCCGAAGGTCTCAA
>NZ_LZMB01000526.1 GCF_001673555.1 Mycobacterium sp. 1165178.9
CGGCGCGGCCGTCGCGCTGCGCCGCGCGGGCATCGACGATCTGGTGATCATCGAGGGCGGCGATGGCGTCGGCGGCACCTGGCGACGTAACACCTACCCCGGCGCCGCCTGCGACATCCAAAGCCATCTGTATTCCTTTTCCTTCGCGCCCAACGCATCCTGGAGCCGCACCTACGCGCGGCAAGCCGAAATACTGGCCTACCTCGAATCGGTGGCCGACGACTTCGACCTGCGTCGCCATCTCCTGCTGGACACCACGGTGGGCTCCCTGCGATGGGACCCGCACGCCGCAGCGTGGCATTGCGAGCTGAACCGGAACGGGCAGCCCGCCACCCTGACCGCCGACGTCGTCGTGTGTGCCGTCGGCCTGTTCGGTTCGGCCAAGCTCCCCGACATCGACGGCCTGAGCGACTTCGCCGGCCCGGTGCTGCACACCGCGCAATGGGATCACGCCCTCGATCTGGCCGGCCGGAATGTCGCCGTGATCGGCACCGGCGCCAGCGGGGTACAGCTCGTGCCCGAGTTGGCGAAGTCCGCCGGGCGTGTCACGGTCTTCCAACGCACCCCGCCGTGGATGGTTCCCAAGGACGACCGCCCTTATACCGCAACCGAATTGGCCCGCTTCCAACGCAGCGTCCTGGCGTTGCGCCGCACCCGCTGGAAGATCTGGAAGTTCCAGCACGACAACACCGCGACCTTCGCGGACGACCCCGTGGTGACGGCGCGCACCCAGATCGCGACGTCGTTCCTGGAGTGCACCGTCGACGACGAGCCGCTGCGTCGCGCGCTGACACCGAATTACCCGTTCCGCTGCAAGCGGGTGCTCCTGGGCGACGACTATTACCGCGCACTGCAGCGCGACAACGTCGAGCTGGTCACCGACCCCATCGCGCGGATCGACCGAACGTCGGTGATCACCACAGCGGGCACTGAAGTCAGCATCGACGCGATCGTGCTGGCCACGGGCTTCGAGACGTCTCGCTACCTGTCGGGCATCGACGTCGTCGGTGCCGGCGGGCGACGGCTGCACGAGCACTGGGGCGACGACCCGTCCGCTTATCTGGGGGTCGCCGTCAGCGGTTTCCCCAATTTCTTCATGCTCTACGGCCCCAACACCAACCAGGGTGGCAGCTCCATCGTCTACATCCTCGAGGCCGGGGCGCGACTGGTCGCCAGCGCGGTAAGCCGGCTGGCGCGCGGTGGCGGATACCTAGACGTGCGGGCCGAAGCCGAAAAGCGTTACAACGATGCACTTTCCGCGGACCTGGAACGCACCATCTGGACGCAGTGCGACAGCTACTTCCGGTCGCCATCCGGCCGGATCGTCACCCAATGGCCGTATACCGAACTCGAGTACGCGCGCCGGACCTGGCGGCTTCGGGCGCGGGAGTGGATCCACGGGAGAACGCGGGATGGTGCGGACCTAACGAAAGTCGGCACCGGCGCCGAGGAGTAGCCAATCCCCGAACTCCGAGCTCTACTACCTCGTCTAGCCGCCGGCGGCCACCCTGGCTCGTTCGGTCATCGAGGCCACCACGCCGCCGTCGTTGAGAATGTCGGTGCCGGTGAGGTATCCGGCCCGCTCGCTGGCGCAGAAGGCGAGTAGCTCGGCCATCTCCTCCGGCTTGCCCCACCGTGGGACGGCGGCGTTGGCAACCATTGCGCCGGCACCCGCCTGCTCCTCGAGCCTGCCCATCTCGGTGTCGATGGATCCCGGTGACACGGAGACGATGCGCAATCCGCGGGCGTTGAATCGCTCGGCCTGTGACTGGCTGTACCACTTCACGAAGCTCTTGCTCACGGCGTAGGCGAGGCCGGATCGCGCCTCCTCGGGAGCAATGCCGCACGCCGCCAGCATGGCGTCCATGAACGCGTCCGTGTCGTCCATCGCCATCGGAAACTGTTCTGTCGGAATGATTTCCGCGGGAAGCATGTGGGCCGCCATCGATGCCACGTTGACGATCACCGCGCCCTCGCCCGCTACTGCGAAGAACTCCTCGTTGACATTGACGGTGCCGACGGCGTTGGTCCGCATGACGTAGTCGGCGGCGCCCATGCTCGGGCTGACTCCAGCGGTGTGGATGACGGAGACGACGGTCCCGAGATTGTTCGCGGTGCCGAGCAGGTCGGCGACGGCGTGCCGGTCGGTCACGTCGCAGTCGACGGCCGTCGGATGGATCCCGAGGTCTTGCAGGCTCGTGGTCGCGGCCGCCAACCGGTCCTGCCTGACGTCGCACAGCACCACGGTGTGGTCGCGGCCGACAATTTTCGCCGTGGCCAGGCCCATGCCGCCCGCGCCGCCTGTGATCACCGACACTCGATTCATACCTCGGACGGTATACGCTACTCGATTCCGGGCGTGGGCGGGTTATGCCATGGCCTCGGCCCAGGCGATGTGTCCTTCGAAGCCAAGGGAATTCGCCATGTCGCGATAGCGGTCGCGGTGGTCGCGATATGCGGCTTCGTCGCCGTGGGCTTGGGCCATCGCCGCCCGCATCGATAGCAGCCACAGGTCCTGCACGACGAATCCCGGTTCGGTCGGAAGGGCCGCGAGTCGGTCGATGGCCGCTTGCGCTTCCAGCAGGTCCGCCGGGCGCCCTCTGTACACCAGCGCCTTCACCAGTGCGGCGACGGTAGCCCCGACAATCACACGCTCGGGTCTCGCGTATTGCTCCTCGATGCTCGGGCGCAATAGTTCGATCGCGCCGTCCGGGTCGCCGGTGCGCAACTTCTCGTTGCCGACAAAGAGGTTCACCAGCGTGGCCGCTCCCATCGTGAAGCGCTCCTGCAAAGCGGCTTCGCGGGCGGCGGCGAGCAGGGCAAAAGCCTCTTCGCGACGGGCCGCGTCGTGGGTCACGAGGGCGACGCCGTGGATGTACTGGGCGCAGGCCAGCGTGAGATCGTCGCCGGATCGTTCCGCGATCTCCAGCATCTCGGTCGTCTCCTGCACTGAGTCGGCGTCCGGCAACCAGACCCCGAGGGGAATCAGGTTGTACTTGAACAGCAGCATGATCGCGCGCAAGGAGGGTTCGAACGCGCGGACCATTCGGAGGGCTTGATCGACATCGGTCTTCCAGTCCGGGTCGCCGAGGAGGCAGCGCGCACAACCCCGGAGCATGATCGCTCCCGTCAGCGGGGAACCGATGATCAGATTGCCCTTGATGGCATCGCCGTCGGCCAGCTCGATCGTCCGTTGCGCGATGCGGATGGTTTCGGTCAACTCGGCGCGCTGCAACTTGGTGGGCATCGCCGCGTATAGCAGCCCAAGGATCAGCGTCGGGTCGCCGATCGAGTCGAGCAGGTCCTCGAGCTCGGTAGCCAACCGCGAGGCTTCATCGAATCGGGCGTGCACGATCAGTGCGGGCAGCCATCCGGCCATGGCCATCGCGAGCGAAACTTTGTCGCCGGCGGCGGTGGCAAGGTCGCGCAGTTCGTCGAACCCGGTGTCGGCCATGGTGCCGCCGGTCAGCCACGCGCTGGCGCATAGCAGAGTCCGCGGATGGATCCGCATTGCTTCGCGGTCGCCGCCGGTGTCGGGCAGGCGGTCGGCGACATCGCGCGCGTGCCGCCAACTCGCCCTTGCCGCGGCGAGGTCGCGGTGGGTCAGCCAAGCCCCCGCGCGCATGTACCAATCGAACGCCGCGCGCAGATTGCCCGCCGCTTTATGGTGTTCGGCGATCAGCGCGGCGTTTTCGTCGATCGACTCCGGATCATGCTCCTCGATCAGGGCGGCTAGCCGACGGTGCAGCTCGTCTCGATCCGACTTCAGTTGCGATTCGTAGGCAACGAAGCGGATCAGGGGATGCCGAAACGCGTACTCGATCTTCGGCGTGAAGCCGACCTGATCGACCAGCTCGCCCCTGACGAGCTCGTCGAGGACCGGGTCGACGCCGACGGCGGTCACCAGGTCGGGGCTGAACTGCGATCCGATGACGGCGGCGGCGCTGAGCGTGCGTTTGGCCGCGAAGCTGAGACGGTCGATGCGGGCGGCGATGACGGCGTGCAATGTGGGTGGGGCGGTGATGTCGGCGATCTCACCGAGGAGCCGGTAGGAACCGCGCTCGCCGTGAATCGATCCTCGTTCGGCGAGGTCGCGCACGATCTCCTCGGCGAAAAACGGGTTCCCGCAGGCGCGCTCGGAGATCACCTCGGGAAGGCCCTGCACCGAGGCATCGGTGCCCAGCAACTCGCCGATCAGCGCCACCGTTTGCGCGGTGTTCAGCGGGCGTAGCGCGATCGTCTGCGCACCGGGAATCGCGGCCAGGACGCCCTGGTACTCGGGGCGGTAGGTGATCAGCATCATCGAGCGGGTTTGCCTGATCACCGTCAGGAAGTCGGCCAGCATCGACTCGCTGACCTCATCCATCCAATGGGCGTCCTCGATCACATACAACGCCGACCCGCGGCGACTCACCCATGCGGCGGTGACCAAAGCCGTGAGCCGGCGCCGCCGGGCGTCGCCCTCGATGCCGGGCGCCGCTATAGCCGCATCCGCGATGCCGAGCAGGTCGCCGAGGAGCCAGAGGTCCTCGGCGTCGGCATCTTGGAACCGGGATTGCAGCTGCGCCCGCGCGGCGTCACTGCCAAGTCCATCGAGCCCGAGTGCGGCGCGCAACAACCCCGTCACGGCGTGGAAGGGGATGTCGCTGGTGTGGGACTCGCAGAACGTCGTGATGACGTCCATGCCGCGGCTTTTCGCCAATGCCATCGATTCGCGAACAGTGCGGCTCTTGCCGATGCCGGGTGGCCCAACGAGACCGATGAGGCAGCCAGCCCCGGTGATTGCCTCATCGAGTATGCCGGCGATGGTGTTGAGTTCCCACGTCCGGCCCACCAACTGCGGGTCTTTCCTGCGGCGGTGATCGCTTTTCGCGGCGATCAAACGGCGAGCGGCCACCGGGTCCTGGGCCCCCTTGATGTGCACCATCTCCGGCTCGGACAGGGTCGCGGCATCCTCGACCAACCGCGCCGTTGACTCGCTGAGCATCACCCCGCCCGGGGGCGCTACGGATTCCATCCGCTGGGCCATTCCCACCTGTTCCCCGATCGCGGTGTAACCCAAAGCGCCAGAACCTATTTCGCCGGCGATCACCTGACCCGAATTAAGGCCCACCC
>NZ_LZMB01000527.1 GCF_001673555.1 Mycobacterium sp. 1165178.9
ATCATTGCGATCGTATTGCCTTCTCGGACAGCGGGAGACGCGGTCACACCGCCCGTCCGGCCGGTGCCATATTGCCCGGTCCGACGCGCGTGGCCTTCGGCTGTGCCGGCGCCTGGGCGGGGATGCAATCTCGCAGGTTTCAACCCTCGCTCGCCGAGGCCGATTTGAGCACGATGAGGCCTTTAGTGCACAGCGCCGAAAGCGGAGTGAAGAGGATTGTGAATTGAGTCTCGCGTTTCATTGGTTTCTGCCGACCTACGGCGATTCGCGGAATCTGGTCGCGGGCGGGCACGGCACGGCGATGTCCGGTGACCGGCCGGCCACCCTGAGGTATCTGCACCAGATCTGCACGGCCGCCGAGGACAACGGTTTCGAAGCCGTCCTCACGCCCACTGGACTCTGGTGTGAGGATGCGTGGCTGACGACGGCGATGCTGGTCGAATCGACCGAGACCCTGAAGTACCTGGTCGCGTTCCGTCCCGGGATGTTGAGTCCGACCCTGGCCGCGCAGATGGCCGGCACCTTCCAGCGGCACTCCGAGGGACGGCTGCTGCTGAACGTCGTCACGGGCGGCGAACCGCACGAGCAACGGGCCTACGGGGATTTCCTGGACAAGGAGGCCCGCTACGCCCGCACAGCAGAGTTCTTGCATGTGGTGCGCAAGCTGTGGACCTCCGAGGAGCCGGTAACCTTTGCCGGAGAACACATTCAGGTGCAGGACGCACAGCTGAACAACCCGCCCGACCCGATACCGGCGGTGTTCTTCGGCGGATCCTCGGCATCCGCCGGACCGGTGGCGGCCAAGCACTCCGACGTGTATCTCACCTGGGGTGAGCCGCTGCCTGCGGTCGCCAAGAAGCTCGACTGGATTCGCGGGCTGGCGGTCGACGCCGGCCGGATCCTGCAGTACGGCTTGCGGATTCACGTCATCAGCCGCGATACGGCCGCCGAGGCGTGGGCCGAGGCCGACCGGTTGCTGGCCGCGATCGACCCGGCCGACGTCGAACGGGTACAGGCCAGCCTGGCGCGCAGCGAATCCGAAGGCCAGCGCCGCATGCTGGACCTGCACGGCGGCGACAGCAGCAAATTACTGGTCGCGCCCAACCTGTGGGCCGGGGTGGGCCTGGTCCGCGGGGGAGCGGGCACCGCCCTGGTCGGGTCACATGCCGAAGTCGCCGAGCGGCTGGCCGAATACGCGAAATTGGGCATCAGCCACTTCATCCTGTCGGGCTATCCGCATCTGGAAGAGGCATATTGGTTTGGCGAGGGCGTCCTGCCGCTGCTCGAACGGATGGGGTTGTGGCGGCACCCCAATCGCCAGTCGCACCCGGCAGCGGCGACGCCGTTCGCGGTCGCCTCGGCGCACTGACGGCCATGGCGGCAACCTTGCCGGCGTCCGCGCCCGACGCCGGGATCGCCACCGGAGTGACCGACGCGGCCGACGAAGCATCCGCCCAGCAGCGCCGGCGGCTACGCATCGTCGTCGCGGCGAGCCTGCTGGGCACGACGGTCGAATGGTACGACTTCTTCCTGTACGCCACCGCGGCAGGCCTGGTGTTCAACAAGCTGTTCTTTCCCAACGAGAGTTCTTTGATGGGAACACTATTGGCGTTCGCGACCTTCGCCGTCGGGTTCGTCATGCGGCCCATCGGCGGCCTGGTGTTCGGCCACATCGGCGACCGGATCGGTCGCAAGCGCAGCCTCGCGTTGACCATGCTCATCATGGGCGGCGCGACGGCACTTATCGGCGCGTTGCCGACGGCGGCGCAGATCGGGGCGTGGGCGCCGGTGCTGCTGCTGATCTTGCGCGTGCTGCAGGGTTTCGCGCTCGGCGGCGAGTGGGGCGGGGCGGTGCTGCTGGCCGTCGAACACAGCCCCGGCGACCGGCGCGGCCGCTTCGGGGCGATTCCACAGATCGGTTTGGCGCTCGGATTGGCCTTGGGCACCGGCATATTCGCCTTCCTGCAGATCGTTTTGGGGCCGGCGCGGTTCCTCTCCTACGGCTGGCGTATCGGATTCCTGCTGAGCCTGCTGCTGGTCGTGATCGGCATCGTGGTCCGGTTGCGGGTCGACGAGACACCGGCGTTCCGCGAATTGCAGGACCTGCAGGCCGCATCCACCGTGCCGATCCGCGACATCGTCCGCGAGCCGCGTTCCCGGCGAAATACCGTGCTGGGCCTGCTGTCGCGGTGGGCCGAGGGCTCGGCGTTCAACACGTGGGGTGTTTTCGCCATCAGTTACGCCACCGGCGCGATGGGATTGAATCGGGTGTCGGTCCTGGTGGTGGTGACGATTGCCGCCCTGGTGATGGCGGTGCTGCTGCCGGTATCGGGACGCTTGACCGAGCGCTTCGGTGCGCGGCGGGTATACCTGGCCGGCATCGCCTGCTACGGCCTGGCGGCCTTTCCGGCGTTCGCCCTGTTCGGCACGAAGAATCTGGTGTGGTTCGCGCTGGCGATGATCGTCGTGTTCGGCGCGGTGCATGCGCTGTTCTACGGCGCGCAGGGCACGCTGTACTCGGCGCTGTACCCCACGAACACGCGCTACACCGGATTGTCGTTCGTCTACCAGGTCTCGGGTATCTACGCCTCCGGGGTCACGCCGATGATCCTGACCGCGCTGATCGCGGCGCTCGGCGGTGCGCCGTGGCTGGCGTGTGGGTATCTGGCTGCGACGGCGGTGATCAGTGTGATCGCCACGGCGCTGATTCGCGATCGAGACCTCTACCTGTAAGTCGTTGTTGCTGCGGGTCGCGAAGGCGGATAGCGTCCGGGCATGCGGCGCACGCAACGCCAGGCGAGTTCCGGTTCTGCGGGAGAAGATCCCGCCGCGCCGGATGGCGGTGTTAATCCGCAACTGCGCCAAGGGCTGTCGCAGCGCCAGCTCAACATGATCGCCCTAGGCGGCGTGATCGGCGCCGGACTGTTCGTCGGGTCCGGTGTGGTGATAAAAGACACCGGCCCGGCGGCGTTCCTCACCTATGCGCTTTGCGGTCTGCTCATCGTCCTGGTGATGCGGATGCTGGGTGAGATGGCGGCCGCGAACCCGTCGACCGGATCGTTCGCCGACTACGCGGCCAAGGCGCTGGGCGGCTGGGCGGGATTCTCCGTCGCGTGGCTGTATTGGTATTTCTGGGTGATCGTGGTGGGCTTCGAGGCGGTCGCCGGCGGGAAGGTGCTCAACTACTGGTTCCATGCGCCGCTCTGGTTACTATCGCTGTGCCTGATGGTGTTGATGACCGCGACCAACCTGTTCTCGGTGTCGTCCTTCGGCGAATTCGAATTCTGGTTCGCCGGAATCAAAGTCGCGACCATCGTGATCTTTCTGATCGTGGGCACGGCGTACATCCTCGGGTTGGTGCCGGGACACCGCGGAGGCCTGGCCAATCTGCACGCGCACGGCGGGTTCTTTCCCCACGGCGTGGGTGCGGTGTTCGCCGCCATCGTGGTGGTGATCTTTTCCATGGTGGGCGCCGAGATCGTCACAGTCGCCGCGGCGGAAAGTCGCGACCCCGAGCTCGCGGTGCAAAAAGCCACCCGATCGGTCGTGGCACGCATCGGAATCTTCTTCGTCGGTTCGGTCTTCCTGCTCGTGGCGCTGTTGCCCTGGGATTCCGTGGAACTCGGTGCGTCGCCGTACGTGGCCGCGCTCAAACACATGGGGCTTCCCGGTGCGGACCAGGTGATGAACGCCGTCGTGCTGACCGCGGTGCTGTCCTGCCTGAACTCCGGTCTCTACACGGCCTCGCGCATGTTGTTCGTGCTCGCCGAGCGGGGCGAGGCCCCGATGCGGTTGGTCAAGCTCAACGGGCGCGGCGTCCCCCACTTCGCGATCCTGTGTTCGTCGGCGGTTGGGTTCGGATGCGTCATCATGGCGCGCGTCGCGCCCAACACGGTCTTCCTCTTCCTCCTGAACTCGTCGGGCGCCATCATCCTGTTCGTCTATTGGCTGATCGCGTGCTCGCAGATCATCCTGCGCCGCCGGACGCCCGCGGAAAAGCTGACGGTGAAGATGTGGTTCTACCCGGTGCTGTCCGTCCTCACACTGATCGGAATCACCGCCGTGCTGGTGCAAATGGCGTTCGACCACACGGCGCGCAGCCAGCTCTGGCTCAGCCTGCTGTCCTGGGCGGTGGTGATCGGCCTCTACTTCGTCGCGCGGACCCGCGGGCGTGTCGGGGGACTGAGTCCGTCCCAGAAGCCCTAGCGGATGCGCTAGCGAATTCCGAATTCGAACATGTGGGATGACCTTCCGGTGCCAACGTGGCGCTGTGACGCACATCGAGTCAGCTCCATCGCCGCTCGATCGACTTGACCAGCGCGGTCAGGGTTTCGTTCACCGGCGCCGCGACGCCCACCCGGGCGCCCTGGCGCGGGACGGCGCCGTTGATGACGTCGATCTCGCTGACCCGGTGCGCCTCGTGGTCCAGCAGCGCAGAGGGTTTGGCATCGAGCATCTGCGCACCGAAGGCGCGGACGTGTTCGACCGCATCGGCGACGGCGACGGCGATGCCCGACGCCCGCGCGACGGTCCACGCCTCCGTCGCGGCCGCCTGGCTGACCGGCGCCATCTCCGGATCGTCCATCACCTGCCCGACGGTCATGCCGGTCAGCGCGCACGGTGCGCTGTAAGCGGCGTTGCAGATGAGCTTCTCCCACTGCATGGCGGCGATGTCGGTGACCGCGGCCGCATCGAATCCGGCGGCCGTCCACGCCCGCGCGATCGATTCGACCGTCGTCAACGGCAGCGACGCGTAGGCACCGAACCGCATCGCCTTCATGGCGTTGTGCCGGACATGCCCGGGGGCCACGGTCGCCGCACCGAATCCGCTGGCGATTCCGACCGCGACCCGCTCCTCGCCGACGATGCCCGCCACCGTCTCCGCCGATCCCAGGCCGTTCTGGATGGTCAGCACCGGCGTGGCCGGACCCAGCATCGAAAGGGCTTGTCGCGCACCGGTTGTCACGTCGGCCGCCTTCACGGCGAGCACGATCAGGTCCATCGCCTCGTCCGGCGCCGTGGTGCTCGCCCGCAGCGGCACCACCTGGTCGTAACCCGGGCCGGTGACCCGCAGCCCGTGTCGGGCGATCTGATCGATGCCGGTTTGATAGCGGTCCACGGCCAGCACATCGTTGCCTGCGGCGGCCAGTCTTGCGGCGTAGATGGAACCCATCGCACCGCAACCGATTACGGCGATCTTCATCCGCGCTATCTCCCGTCGGTCATCTCGGCGATAAGTTCGGCCAGGCCCGCCTTCTGCTCCAGCCCGAAGCCCGCGGCGTCGGTCGGCGAGATCCGGCCCGCCGACAACGCGCACGCGTCGGAGTAGCCGCCGAACGGCGCGAACACGCCGGGGTACGCCTCACATCCGCCCAGGCCAAGCCCGGCCGCGACGTGCAAATTGATCAGGTGACCACCGTGTGGGAACGCGAAACGGCGATCAAAGCCATGCGACGCCACGACGTCGAGCATCCGGATGTATTCGGTCAGCCCATAGCTGAGGCCCGGATCCATCTGAAAGACATCATGGTTGGGCCGCATTCCGCCGTAGCGCAGCAGATTGGTCACGTCCGGCACCGAGAACAGGTTTTCCCCGGTGGCCACCGCACCGTCATAGCATTCCGTCACCGCCCGGTTCAGCGCGTAATCGAGGGGATCGCCCGGCTCTTCGTACCAGCGCAGGCCGTAGGGCGCTAGCGCGCTCGCCCAGCTGGTGGCCCCGGCCCGGTCGAATCGGCCGTTCGCGTCGACGGCCACCCGTCCCGCGTCGCCGACGATGTCGACGACGGCTTCGATCCGCGTGAGGTCCTCGCCCATCGCGGCGCCGCCGATCTTCATCTTGACCGCGTCATAGCCGGCGTCGAGGTATCCCCGCATCTCCGCGCGCAGCCGATCGATCCCGCCGTCGGCGTAGTAGTAGCCACCGGCGGCGTACACCGGCACCGAGGGCGCGGGGTCCCGTCCGGCGTGGCGGGCGATGGTCGCGCAGGCCGGCTCGTCGCGCAGTTTCGCGTTCAGGTCCCAGCAGGCCAGTTCCAGCGCGGCCGCGGCCGCCGCCCGGTCGCCATGACCGCCGGGTTTCTCATCGGTGAGCGCGCACGCCGATACCACGGCGGGATCGAGGCATCCGGACGCGTCCAGCAGCGCGTCGGGAGACGTCGCGAGCAGCCGCGGGATCATCCGGTCGCGCAGGATTCCACTTTGGGCAAACCGGCCGATCGAATCGAAGGCCACGCCCACCACGGGCCGCCCGTGCCGGATCACGTCGGTGACCACCGCAACCAGCGAGACCGTGTGGCGGGAGAAGTCGACCACCGCGCTGGCGGGCCCGCCACGTGGTCCGCCGGCGAGGGCGACCGCCCGCTCGGCGATCGCCGTGATCCGCATGCCGTCAGGAAGTCCGCGTGAGCAATACCGCTTGCTCGAAGGGCAACCTAGCGAAAACCCGTCGCACCCCGCGGGTTACGTACGCCGCCGCCTCGTCCCTGGTGACCACGCGCGGATCCGCGATGTCGAAGGTCTTGCCCCTGCTGCGCAGCCGGCCACCGCCCGCCGCCTTCAGATTCTTCAGCCAATCCCGGTCGGGGCCATAGGTCAAGACGATGGCCACCCCGGGTTTGCCGTTGACCTCAGTGTTGAACACGTTCACCGGTGTTCGGTACGGCTTCCCGGAGCGGCGTCCGACATGCTCGACGATCCCGAACGGCGGGAGCCAACCGGCCCACATCCGCTGAATCGGGTTGGTGACGTGACGGTTGAACCGGGCGAGCCTTTCTGGGAGTTGCATACCGCTATCCAACTCGCAGGCGGCCGAAGAGGACAACCCCGCCTCGGCGCAACAATCGGTCTACTGTCGTCTCATGGGAGAGGCAGCGGGTAACGAGGCCGCCCGGCGCGCCGAGGAACTGCTGCGCCGGGGGCGCGAACTGTCCGCGGGCCAGGCCATCACCGCGGACGACGTGAAGCGCGCCGCCGAACACGCCGAACATTCTCACGAGCGCGACCAGGCGGCACATCGACGTGGTGTGCAGCGCCACTACGCAGCCGGTGTCGCACACGAGCGCGCCGCCGAAGTCGAGGACCGCGCGGTCGCGGAGGGCCTCGGCGATGTCGCCGCGCACCGGCGGGCGGCGGAAAAAGAACGCGAGGCCGCGCGCCGCCACTTCATCGCGGCCCAGGAAGCCCACCAGCAGGACGCCGATTAGCCCGTGCGCCGCCTCACCAATAGCACGTCCTGCTACACCCTGTAGTGGAATGGCCCGCGAGGGCTGGGACACTAGTCGTCATGGCAAGCAGTGATCAGGCGACGGCGCACGCCACCGGGGTCCCTCGGGCCACGGCAACGTCGGCCCGGTTGTTCGAGGACGCCTGCGCCGTCATTCCCGGTGGCGTGAACTCTCCGGTCCGCGCGTTCAGCGCGGTGGGTGGGACGCCGCCGTTCATCACCCAGGCGCGCGGGTGCTTGCTGACCGACGCCGACGGCAACCGCTACGTGGACCTGGTCTGCTCCTGGGGGCCGATGATCCTGGGTCACGCGCACCCTGCCGTCGTCGAGGCCGTCGCCAAGGCCGCGGCTTCCGGCCTGTCGTTCGGAGCGCCCACGCCGGCCGAGAGCGAGCTCGCCGCCGAGATCATCGGACGGGTCGCTCCGGTCGAGCGGATCCGGCTGGTCAACTCCGGCACCGAGGCCACCATGAGCGCGGTCCGGCTGGCCCGCGGCTTCACCGGCCGGGCCAAGGTCATCAAGTTCTCCGGCTGCTACCACGGCCACGTCGACGCGCTGCTCGCCGA
>NZ_LZMB01000528.1 GCF_001673555.1 Mycobacterium sp. 1165178.9
CACGATGACCCACCGCGACAACTCATCCGTCAACAGCCACTCCTGCCGTCAACGTGATGGGGAACCGGCCGGGCCGCACCGTGACGGTCGGCCCGGCCGGTTCCCCATCGAGCTGCACATCAACCGTGGTGGGCAACCCACCGAGCGTCACCTTGGCGACGACGTCGGTGGCCACCGTGATGGTCGACGTCGGCAGCGCCGCCCGGCCGGCACCGCATCACGTTGACGGCAGGAGTGGCTGTTGACGGATGAGTTGTCGCGGTGGGTCATCGTGCCTAGCTTGGCGCAGCGATCATTGGGTGAATAGCGGTGACGGGCGGCCTGGGCGAAAATTCCGCCCGTGGCTTCCTTGGCGGTCGATCCGGAGGCGTTGTACGCCGCGGGTAGCGCAGTGGCCGCCGCCGGCGGTGGTCTGGCCGCGAATCTGACGGTATTGGCCGCAGGCTTTTCGGCTCACACGGGCGTGGACCGCGCCGGCGAGGTGTTCGGCTTGGGATATCAAGATGCCGCCAAGTCGCTGCTGAAAGCGGCTGTTGCCGCCGTCAACGCGTGCCTCAAGTGCGGGGCTCTAATCCAGCAGGGCGCGTCGAATTATTCGAAGGCCGAAGTGGCTTCGACGCTTGGTGGTGCCGGCGGCGTCTTGGAGGCGCCGTCGCCGCCGACTGAGGTCGCGGCGCCCGGGCCTCCTGGAACGATGGGACCCGGCGAGCCGCCACCGCTGCTGTGGTCGATCGTGGCATCGCTCGTGCTCGAGTCATGGCCCGACGGCGATGTGGCAGGTCTGCGCGCGGCGGCGTCTCGTTGGCGCGACTTCGCGGCGGCGGCAAAAGGGGTTCAGAGAACTCTCAACGCATCGAAGGCGCTGCTGGACACCCAACATTTGCCCGAAGGCGACAAGATCGATACCGCTCTGAACGAAATAGGCTCTGCCGCAGCAACTATCGGCGAGAGCTGCCGGGAGCTGGCCACCAAAATCGACACGTTTGCCGCCAAGGTCGACCACGCCCAGCACGCGATCCGGGATCTGCTGCACCGGCTCGGATCCCTCGGCGACCTCGGTCACGACATCATGCTCATCATCGACGGCGACGCGTGGGACGAGATCAAGAAGATCGCCAAAGACATCAACGACGTACTGTGCCATCTCGGACGGGAGGCGCGGGCGTGCGAGCAGGGGATCAGGCTGCTCATGCAAGCGGGCGATCGCGAGATCATGACGTGCGAGAAGTACGCGCGGCGCGGGCTGACTCAATTTTTGGGAGACGATGTCGGTAATCCGGTGGCGACCGCATTCGACACCTGGATAAATGCCCATGAGGGTGTTCTCAAGGGTGCGGTTGACATGGGATTAGGCCTCGCCGACCTGAGTCCGCATTGGTTCTTCGTCGATCCCCAAGGTGCGGCCGCCACTTGGACTGGTCTAGGGAAGAGCGCGTGGAAGGGGAGTTTGATCAATGCTCCTCTGCATCCCAAAGAATTCGCGGACGCCAAGCTGCAAGAGTTGAAAGGCCTTGTGCATGCCGAGGATTGGAGCCGAGCCCGGCCGGGATTGGGCGCGGGCGAGAACCTGTTCGACGTGGCAACGCTGTTTGTGCCCGGGGCCGGTGAAGCCGGCACAGCCGCGGACGGTGCTGGTGGGGCTGCACGCGGCGCCGAGGCGGAGGTAGAGGCCGCTGGTGCCGCCGGCCGTGCCGGCGGGATCGCCGGTGCCCGGGATGCGCTGACTGGCATCCCCAAGGCGACCGCCGACCTGCCGAAAAACTTCGAAGGCGTCACCAAGGATTTGCCCGAGGTCAAGCCCCCTACTAGCGGCACTCCGGTGGCATTTGTGCAGGGCAAACCGATTGAGCCGCCGGTCGAGTCGGCGCCTCGCCCGGCCGATGGAGCACCTGGAACGCCACATACGCCGGGGCCGCCGACCCAGGCCCCGAGACCTGCCGCCTCGGGCGGCCCATCCGACCCAGCGACCGCGCCGCCATCGACACCGGCGGTCCAGAGCGGACCGCGTGATCCGGTTTCGGTGCCGGCGGAGATTCCGCATGAGCCGGCGGGTGGTCCACATGAGGGGCTGCATGAGCCGCAGTCGGTGCCGGTGGAGGTTCCGCGTGAACCCGCCTCGGTGCCAGCGGAGGTTCCGCAAGAACAAGGGTCGGTGCCGGCCGAGGGGCCGCGCGGGGGGCCGCATGAGCCCGCTTCGATGCCGGCCGAGGGACCGCATGAACCGGCGGAGGCGCCGCTGAGTGAACCTGCGGGTGGCCCACACGAGCCGGCGCCTGTAAGTAAACCGCCTGAGCCAGGGCCGATTCCGAAGGACCGTCCGTATGAACCGGCCGCGGTCCCCGCCGCCGGTACACCCGTCGTGCCCTCAGATGCCGCGGCAGGAGAAAGAGCGCCGTCCGCGATTCCACATTCCACTGAATTTGCGCCTGGGCATGCGACAACGCCGCACAGCGGACCATCAGTCCGGCCAACACCCGTCGCTCCGCACTCGTCCCCAACTGCTCCCTCGGCCAGACCGCCGTCTCACTTGCTGCCGTCTGGCGGTCGCCCGGTCGGTATACCAGCACCCGGGCGCAAACCGCACGTTCCTGGTGATGGGGGGCCTCCAGGCGGTGGGCCGAAACCACCGCCTAATGGATCCTCAAAGCTGGGAGATGGCGATCCGGCCGGCTTTCCCCAGCCGAAACCGAAACCTAACGAAGACGCACCTGCCAAACCCGGTGACCAGGATGGGCATTACGACGGCCCGGACAACGACGACCATCGACTGACTCCCGACGATCCACTCAGCTCAGGTCACCTTTCGGCACTCACTGACTACACTGGCATCGGCTATACAGAACTAAACGAGGCGTTAAGGAGCGAAGCTTTGGACGCGTCTCAAGCTGCTCGAATAGGAGCACTGAAAATTGCATTGAGCAAACTTCCTCCGTACGAGGGTTCCGTAGTGCGTGGCACGAACCTGCCGCCTGAGGTGCTTGCCCGGTATCGGCCAGGCGAATACGTCATAGAGAAAGCCTTCCTCAGCACCACCAAAGACCCAGTCGTCGCGCAGTCTGCTGCGTTCGCTGGAAACGTCGAGTTCAGAATTGTATCTGTCACCGGTCGCGATATTTCTGCGTTTTCAATGTTTCCGGCAGAGCAAGAGGTTCTATTTTCAGCGCATACAAGGTTTTTAGTGTTACGTAAAACAATTGACCCGCAAACAGGTAGGACAATCATCGACATGGTTGAAGACTAGTGAATAATGTAACCAACACGTCGAGGAGGCTTACACAGTGAAAGAGATTGCAGGGAAGATCTTTTTAACTCGAGAGGAGGCAGGCGTTCCTCCACCAAGCCCGGAAAAGCTTGCGCGTGCACGACAACTCCTCGACGAGTTTCAGGAGCAAGTAGATGCTGTTGCCCAGGAAGATCGCCCAACGGAGATTTCGCCAAAGTTCTGGGACGACATTTCGGGCACTGAGTATGACCCGCGACGGAAGGACAGCTAAAGGCCCGAAGTTTAGAGCCCGAAGTTTGGTCGTAACCGAGCGAGGAGCTCGAAAGCGACTACTCGCCGCGGTCCAGAAGATCCGACGACCCCAGCACGCGTTCGATCTGAACCTCGATGACCACGCGCCGTGGATTGGGTCGTGGCGTGCGGTAGCGCTGGGCGTACCGCAGCTCAGCATCGCGCACCGCGTCGGCGTTGTTGTTGACCTTGGACCGACCCTCAAGCGACAACCACCGCGCGCCGTCGACCTGACTGAGCACGGCCAGTCCGCCGCGATCGGCGTTGACCGCCTTCTGCGAACCCCCGGTGGTGATCACCCGCGCAATGTGCGTCTTGGGGTCGAAGGTGAAACCGACCGCGACTACGTGCGGCGAATTGTCGGCTCGCAGCGTGGTCAGCATGGCCAGATGCCGTTCCGACAGGAACGCCAACGCGTCGTCGGTGAGCCGGGTAGTGGTATTCGCCATCACCGCCAACGCTAGCGCAGGTGATAATCGCAGCCGTGGACGACACGGGCGCAGGGCCAGTACTAATCCTGGGCGGCCGCAGCGAGATCGGGATCGAGCTGGCACGACTTCTGGCGCCGGGCGCGACGGTCGTGCTGGCCGCCCGTCAGGCCGACCGGCTTGCTGACCAGGTCAGCGCGCTCGAAGCCGCCGCCGCCGCGGCGGTCGACACCAGAGAATTCGACGCCGACAACCTGGCCTCCCACGGCCCGCTGATCGCCTCGATCGTCGCCGATCACGGACCCATCGGCACCGCGGTGCTGGCGTTCGGGATCCTGGGTGATCAGGCCCGCGCCGAAACCGACGCCGCGCACGCGGTTGCCGTCGTGCACACCGACTACCTGGCCCAGGTCAGCTTGCTCACCCACCTCGCCGCCGCCATGCGCAAAGCCCACAAAGGCCGATTGGTGGTGTTCTCCTCGATCGCGGGTGCACGAGTGCGCCGCGCTAACTACGTCTACGGCTCGGCCAAGGCCGGCCTGGACGGCTTTGCCAGCGGCCTGGCCGACGCGCTGCACGGCAGCGGGGTTCGGCTGCTGATCGCCCGGCCGGGATTCGTCGTCGGTCGCATGACAGAGGGCATGACGCCGGCACCGCTGCCGAGCACGCCCACGCAGGTGGCCGCGGCGACGGCGCGTGCACTGGCGAAAGGCCGCCGCACAGTGTGGATTCCGTGGGCCCTGGGGCCCGCGGCCGCCGTGATGCGACTGCTGCCGCAGTTCGTCTGGCGCAGGATGCCACGATGATCCGCGCCGCCGAAAAGGCAGCGCGACGCCACGAGGGGGAGCGGCGCTGATGATCATCGTGGTCGGCATCGGCGCCGATGGCATGGCCGGACTCGGTGAAGAGCCGCGCGCCGAACTCCGAAGGGCCGCAATCATTTACGGGTCCAAGCGACAACTCGATTTGCTTGACGACACAGTGCCTGCGCCCCGGCAACAGTGGCCGTCACCCATGTTGCCCGCGCTGGAAACGTTGCTCGACGAGCACACGGGCGACGTGCACGTCGTGGCCAGCGGCGATCCGCTGCTGCACGGCATCGGGGGCACCCTGATCCGCCTGCACGGCCGCGACAACGTGAAGGTGCTGCCACACGTGTCCTCGGTGACGCTGGCGTGTGCGCGGATGGGCTGGAACCTTCACGACACCGAGGTGATCAGCCTGGTCACCGCGCAGCCGCGCACCGCGGTCCGCCGCGGCGGCCAAGCGATCGTGCTGTCGCAAAGCAAATCGACCCCCCACGAGCTCGCCGCGCTCCTCGCCGCCCACGGTCGCGGTGATTCCGAGTTCACCGTTCTCGAACGACTCGGCGCCCCAGACGAGCACCGCCGCGACGGCACCGCACGCGACTGGTCCGAGGACCGAGACCTTGACGACCTCAACGTGATTGCCGTGCGCTACCTGCCCGACGAACGCGTGTCACCCCTGCCCGACGACGCGTTCACCCACGACGGACAGATCACCAAACAGGGCATCCGCGCGGTGACGCTGGCGGCCCTGGCGCCGCGGCCGGGGGAGCGGTTGTGGGACGTCGGCGCCGGCTCGGGCAGCATCAGTGTCGAATGGTGCCTCAGTGGGCCGGGTTGCAGCGCAGTGGTATTCGAACGCGATAAAGAGCGGCGGGGCAACCTCGAAGTCAATGCCGCAGCGTTCGGCGTCGGCATCGATGTGCGTGGCGACGCCCCCGACGCGTTCGACGGCGCCGATCCGCCGTCGGCGATCTTCATCGGCGGCGGACTGACCCAGCCCGGCCTGCTCGACGCCTGCTGGGACAACCTGCCCTCCGGCGGGCGGCTCGTCGTCAATGTGGTCACGACCGAGTCGGAAGCCGTTCTGACGCAGGCGCATCAGCGCCTGGGTGGCCAGCTACAACGGTTCCAGCACTACCACGGCGAGCCGCTGGGCGCCTTCACCGGCTGGCGCCCGCAGTATCCGGTCACCCAGTGGGCGGTGACCAAGTGACGGTGTATTTCATCGGGGCCGGCCCGGGCGCCGCCGACCTGATCACCGTGCGCGGCCAGCGACTCCTGCAAACATGCCGGGTGTGTCTGTACGCCGGATCCATCATGCCCGACGACCTACTGGCGTTGTGCCCGCCGAGCGCGAAAGTCGTTGACACCGGCCCCCTGACGTTGGAGCAGATCGTTACCGAGCTCAGCGAGGCTCACGCCGCCGGCCTGGACGTGGCGCGGCTGCATTCCGGTGATCCGTCGCTCTACAGCGCGCTGGCCGAACAGTGCCGACGGCTCGACACCCTGGGCGTTGACTACGAAATCGTGCCCGGCGTACCGGCATTCGCCGCCGCGGCGGCTGCGCTGAAGCGCGAGCTCACGGTTCCCGGGGTGGCGCAGACGGTGACGCTGACGCGGGTGGCGACCCTGTCGACGGCCATGCCGCCCGGTGAAGACCTGACGACCCTGGCCCAATCCGGCGCGACCCTGGTCCTGCACCTGGCCGCCGCCCAGATCGACGCCATCGTCCCGCAACTTCTCGAAGGCGGCTACCGACCCGAAACACCGGCAGCCGTGGTGGCTTTCGCGAGCTGGCCGCAGGAGGCGGTGCTGCGCGGCACGCTCGCCGACATCGCCGCACAGATGCATCAGGCCAACATCACCAAGACCGCCGTCATCGTCGTCGGCGACGCGTTGACTGCCGGGGGATTCACCGACAGCTACCTGTACTCGACCGGGCGCGCCCGGGGGAGCAGGCATTGATGCGCGTCCTGCTGCTCGGCGGCACCGGCGAGGCGCGCGCCCTGGCGAAAGCCCTGCACCCGCACATCGACATCATCAGCTCCCTGGCCGGCCGCGTTCCGGATCCGGCCCTGCCCGTCGGCCCCGTGCGGATCGGCGGCTTTGGTGGCGTCGACGGGTTACGACGCTGGCTGCACGACGAACGCATCGGCGCCGTCGTCGACGCCACCCACCCGTTCGCGGCAACCATGACGGCCCATGCCGCCGCCGCGTGCGGCGAACTGCGGATCCCGCATCTGATGCTGGCCCGCCCGGCCTGGGATCCCGGCCCCGCCATCGTCGTCGAGTCGGACACTGACGCCGCGCAAACCGTTGCCCGGCAAGGATATTCGCGAGTATTTCTCACCACCGGCCGCTCGGGCCTGCGGGCCTTCACCGACAGCGACGCATGGTTTCTGATCCGGGCGGTCACCGACCCGGATGCGTGCACGCTGCCGCGTCAACACCGGGTGGTGCTCTCCCGCGGACCATATCGCTACGACGACGAGTTGGCGCTGTTGCGCGACCACCGCATCGATGCACTGGTCACCAAGAACAGCGGCGGTGACATGACCCGCGCCAAGCTGGATGCCGCTGCGGCGCTGAATGTTCCGGTGGTGATGGTGGCGCGGCCGCCGTTACCGCCCGGAGTGTTGACCGCCGGCACCGTGCACGAGGCCGCCGAATGGGTGCGTGCGCTAGCCGGTTAGGTGGCTGCGCTCGCCGTCGGCAAGCAGCGCATCACGGGCGCGCGCAACGCGAGAGCGGATGGTGCCCACCGGGCAGCCGCAGACCTCGGCCGCGTCAGCGTAGGGCAGGCCCAGCAGCTGGGTGAGCAAAAGCGCTTCGCGCTGTTCGGCGTTGAGGGTGGCGATCATCGCCGTCACCTCGACCAGGTCCTCGAATCCGCGGGCATGACGGTCCCCGCGCGCCACGTGTTCAGGATCGGCGCCCAGGGCGGCGCGGGGCCGCGACTGGAGGTGGCGAATGTGATCGGCCACCACGCGGCGTGCGATCGAGAGCAGCCAGGTCCGCGCGCTGGAGCGCCCGGAGAACCGCTCGATGGCGCCGATCGCGCGCAGGAAAGTCTCTTGAGTCAGGTCGTCGGCGTTGCCCGTATCAGACAGATAGGCGACGAATCGCCACACGTCTTGCTGGGTGGCTTTGATGAACGACTCGAGCGCTCGCGAGTTTCCGCGTGCGGCTGACAACGCAAGTTCGGTTACGGCCTCGTCGTCACTCGGCGCGGTCATGCCCAACCACCTTTGTTGTGCGGGTTGTCCGATTCTACGACGGCTTGTCGTAGAGGATGCCCTGGGGTCGACGGGCGCGCGATTGATGGGCCTCAGGTGCCCGCGCCGCCGACCACCGGGTGCGTCCGCCGCCCACGCGGGGAAGTCGGCGTCGTCCGAAGCGTTGGAGCCGCGCCGGCGGTGCGAGCCGACTCGTTCCCGCGCCACCAGCAACGCGAACGCCAAGCCCAACAACAGGGGCATGTGGCTGGCGATGCGGGTGGCGGTGACCTCGCCGTCGAAGGCGTCGACGATCACATAGCTAAGCAGCGCAAGGGAATAAACACCGGTGATCGCCGCCACCCCCGAGGCGGACGCGGGCCAGACGCCGGCGGCGACCATGGCCAGACCCAATGCCAGCAACCATGCCGTCGACTCGTGCATCAAGTGCTCTCCGGACATCGCGCCGTGCATATGACCGGACACCATGCCGAAATCGATGCCGCTGATCTGGGCGGCGGCAATCGCCACCTGGAAAAGGCCGACGGCGATCAGACCCCACCGCCGGTAGTGCGTTCGCAACCAGCGCATCCGGGCCTGGCGTCCGGTCGGCTGCTCGCCGATGCTGGCCATGATTTTTTCGACCAGGTCCGGCCCGTCGCCGGGGGTCACCGAGGCCAGCCGGCGCGTCTGCACCGCCGCACCGATCAGCCAGGAGCGGCAGCTGCGGCAGGACTCGAGATGGGCATCGATTTGCTGCGCGAGCACCTGGGGACGCTCGCCATCCAATCGAGCCGACAGCGCTTCCCGCGCAATCTCACACCGCATCTCTGCATCGTTGCGCATGGCCTGGCCGCGCGCAAAGACTCACCGAGATTTAGCGCCAGAACGAATTCGTGGGGAACTAAACGTCGCCGACAACCGACCTCTGCTCGTAAGCATCGCCAGCCCATCCACATGATTCACCGAAGAGGTATTCGTGTCTTTGCCTGAAGGCCCCCGACGATGACCGCCCCGATCTGGATCGCGTTTCCCCCCGAAGTGCACTCGACGTTGCTCAGCAGCGGTCCGGGACCTGGGCCGTTGCTCGCCGCCGCGGCGACATGGTCTTCGCTGGGCACCCAATACGCCGAGGCGGCGGAGGAGCTCAGCGCTCTGCTGAGCGCCACGCAGGGTGGCGCGTGGGACGGGCCGAGCGCCGCGCAGTACGTGGCGGCGCATGCCCCCTATCTGAGCTGGCTGCTGGAGAGCTCCACCAAGAGCACGGCCGCCGCGGCGCTACATGAGACGGCGGCAGGCGCGTATACCGCGGCGCTGGCCGCGATGCCGACGATGCCCGAGCTCGTCGCCAATCACGCGGTGCATGCGGCGTTGGTTGCCACAAACTTCTTCGGAATCAACACCATCCCCATCGCCGTCAATGAGGCCGACTACGCCCGCATGTGGGTGCAAGCAGCCACGACGATGACCACCTACCAGGCCGTCAGCGAATCCGCCATGGCGGCGGTTCCGGCGACGACGCCCGCGCCGCAGATAGTCACTGCGGGCGGCGAGGTCCAGGCGGCGGCAACGAATACCGCTTCCGAGACTCCTACCGCCACCTCATGGCAGGACGAGCTCGCGAAGGCGCTCTCGGACTTCACCCAGAACGTCCTCTGGCCGCTCGGGAAAGAGATATACCCCGACGGCTGGCCCATTGACGCGGTGCCATTTGCCAACGCGGTGTCCTCCTTCTTCATGCAAATTCCCGGCATGAGCCCCGCGCTGGCCACAGCGTTAGGTTGGTTCATCTTTCACTCGTTGATGCTCGTCTGGCCCCTGGTACAAGCGGCTCAGCTGGGAATAATGATCGCTCCGGTGATGATCGCAGCTGTTTCCGCCGCCGCTGCCGCAGGCGTGGCCGCGGCTGTCGCCGGTGCTGTGAGTGCCGCTGCCGCCGCTGCCGCGCCGGCGGTAAGCGTGCCGTTGGCAACGCCACCACCGGCGCCGATGGCCACCGCGCCGGCTCCGTCGCCGACCATGTCCGCCGGTACACCGGCGAACGCGAGCACCGCCACGGCCTCCAGCCCGGCGCCAAGTGTGGCCACGACGTCGAGTGGCGGACCGGTCGGCGGCGGTCCGGGCGCCGGCTTCGGTCCTGGCCTCACGGATGGTGTCGGCGCGGGCATGACCGACATCCAGTACGCGGTCGGCCTGGCGGGATTGTCGTCGAGCAGTAGTGCAAGCAGTCGCGCGCGCAGGAAGTCTCAGGAGCCGGGGCTCGACGAGGCCGAGGAACCGGCCGCCACCGAGGCGTCGGCGCCCGCGCGGTTGCGCAGTCGTCGACGTCGCGGGGCAGAAGCCAAAGATCACGCCTACCGCTACGAGTACATGGACCTCGACCCCGACGATGCCCTTCTGACATCCGATGCGGGTGCGGGGCCGCTCGGATTCGCCGGTGCCGCAGCCAAATCCGATGCCGCGCAAGCCGCCGGTATGGCGACACTGACCCGTGACGGATTGAGCGACGGACCCACCGTGCCGATGATCCCGAGCACCTGGGACCGCGACTGAGTAGGCAATCCAGAAGGTGAGTTTCAGGCCCGGTAGCGCCGCGGCGTGAAGACGCGGTCGGTGGAATCGTCTGAGTACCACTGGGTTTGCGACGACCCGACGATCAGCAGGCAGCGCATGTCGATTTCGCCGGGATTCAGATCGGCCAGTTGGACCACGCGAACCTCTTCGTCGGCGCCGGACACATTGCGGCCGATGACCACCGGAGTGCCGGGTTCGCGGTGGGCCAGCAATATTTCGCGCATCGCGCCGACCTGCCAAGTTCGCGACTTGGAAGCCGGGTTGTAGATCGCCAGCACCAGGTCGGCGGCCGCGGCGGCCTGCAGCCGCGCGGAGATCACTTCCCACGGCTTGAGGCGGTCCGACAGCGAGATCACCGCATAGTCGTGCCCTAGCGGGGCACCGACCCGACTGGCCACCGCCTGGGCGGCGGTCATCGCCGGGATGACCCGGACCTGCACACCCGGCCATTCTTTAGCCTCTTCGAGCACCGCGGTCGCCATCGCGAACACGCCCGGGTCACCCGACGACACCACCGCCACGGCATGGCCCTGCTCGGCCAGCGCGCACGCCAGGCGGGCCCGCTCGGGCTCGTCACGGTTGTCGCTCGGGTGCCGCCGCTGGCCGTCGCGAGCCGGCACACGATCCAAGTAGCCGCCGTAGCCGATCAGGTCGGTCGCCGCAGCAAGCTCCCGTCGGGTCTGCGGCGTCACCCAGTCCACGTCGCCAGGACCCAGGCCCACCACCGTGACGCTGCCGGCGCCGGGCCTGCGCCGTGCGTGCTGCCCGCCCGGCAACATGGCCAGCGAAAAGTACGGAACGCCGGCATCGTCCACGTCGCCGGCGGGCAGTATGCGTTGAGTGGCAGTGCTGGCCCGCTCCACGTAGAACGCGTCGTCGAGCTTTCCCGATGCCGAAAGCGCTTCGCGCACAGCATGATACGAACGCCCGAGTTTGAGAATGACGGCGGCGTCGGCGTCGGCGAGTCGACGGGTCAGTTCCTCGACCGGCAAGGTGCCTGGCAGCACCGACAGCACCTCGTCGCCGGCCACCAACGGCGTCGCGATGGCCGCCGAGGCCGCGCTCACCGAGGTCACGCCGGGCACGATGACCGCGTCGAACCGTTCGGTCAGCCGGGTGTGCAGGTGCATGTAGGAGCTGTAGAACAGCGGATCACCCTCGGCGAGCAGAGCCACATTGCGACCGACGTCGAGGTGCGCCGCGATGCGCTCGGTGGCCTCGACGTAGAAGTCCTCGATCGCGCCGGCGTAGCCACCGGGATGGTCGGTCGTCTCGGTAGTGACGGGGTAGACCAGGTGCTCTTCGATCTGCCCCGGCCTCAGATACGGCTCGGCGATCCCCCGGGCGATGCTGCGGCCGTGCCGGGCGCTGTGATAGGCCACCACGTCGGCCTCGCCGATCACCCGGGCGGCCTTGACGGTCACCAATTCCGGGTCCCCGGGCCCCAGCCCGACGCCCCACAAAGTGCCCCTGCAGGCGCCTTGCGCGATGCCTTGGGCGGTCATTCGCGGTCGCTCGCGATCGCGTTGACGGCGGCGGCGGCCATCGCACTGCCGCCACGACGGCCCCGCACCACCAAATACGACGTTCCGCGCGGGTTGTCGATGAGCTCCTGTTTGGACTGCGCCGACCCGACGAAACCCACCGGTCCGCCCAGCACACCGGCCGGCGGGGCAACTCCGTCGTCGACCAACTCGAGCAGCCGGAACAGCGCGGTCGGGGCGTTGCCGATCGCCAGCACCGCGCCGGGCAGCCGGTCCGCCCACAGCTCCACTCCGGCGGCCGAACGAGTGGTCTGCCGGCGTGCGGCAAGCTCGGCCGCCCGGGGATCGGCCACCAGGGACACCACCTGGTTGTCGGCCGGCAGTCGCGCGGCGGTGATTCCGGCGGCCACCATCGACGAATCGCAGAGCACGGGAGCGCCGCTGCGCAGGGCCGTGCGGACACGTTCGACGACATCGTCCGTGAAAGCGATGTGCTCGGCGACGTCGACCTGGCCGCAGGTGTGGATCAACCGCACCACCACTTGTCCGACGTCGGCGGGGAATCGTGCCAGGTCGGCTTCGGCGCGGATCGTCGCGAACGACTGGCGATAGATCTCCGCCGCGTCGCGAATGTAGTCGAGCACTCGCCCACCCTAAATCTTGTTGACGTGGCGACCCGCTGCGCCCGGTTACAGCCTTCGGTATCCGTCTGGCGTGGCAACCAGCACCTCACCGGAGAGCGGACTGCCGCAGGCCCGGTCGCAGCCGACGAAGTGCCGGTGCACCGCCGAGTCGGCGTCCAGCGATCGTGCGGCGTCGGCCCGCACGTCGGCGGCTGAGCGCGCGCAGCCGGGGCTGCCGGTGCAGGCGCTGACGGTCAGCCAGGCCGAGTTCTCGTCGAACACCAGACCCAAGGGCGCCAGCACCCGCAGCGCGGTATCGGCCACCTCCTCACTGAGGTCACACACCAGCACCGAGCGCCACGGCGTGATCACCACCGGCGCCTCGATCGCAGCCAGATACTCCGCAACGCGTGCCGGCAGCACACCCAGCGGCACCGCGGCGCCCAGCGCCACCCGCCCGTCGTCCTGGCCGATCCAGCCCACCGGCGCCTTGGTGACGGCCGGAAAGGAGGTGGCGCGCGAGTCGGAATTGGGTAGCAGCTGGCGAACGTCGTCCAATTCCTTGACGCGCCAAGCTGTTCCGCGGATGCCGACGAACCGCCGTGCCAAAGTGACGAGCGTTTCGACCACCTCGTGGGCCGCCAGCCGGACACCGGTGTCGCGTCCGGCAAGCAACAGCGCGCAGCCGTCGGCGAACGCGTGGACGCCGACGTCGGCACGCAGCCCCGACACGTCGGCGCGCCCGTCATCCAGACTGAACCAGAACCGGGCGCCCAGCTCCGCGAGCCTGGGCTCGCCGCACATCGCGGCGTCCAGTTCTTCGACCCACCGCCGGACGTCGAGGTTGCCGCCGGAGCGTCCCGACAGTGGTGACGCCACGATGTTGCGGACCCGCTCATGCGTCATCGACGGCAACAGGCCCGCGCTCGCCAGCGCCTCGGCAACCGCGGTCACGTCGGTCAGCCCGCGCAGCTGCATGTTGCCCCGGGCGGTCAGCTCGAGCGTGCCCGAACCCAACTGACTGCTGGCGGCAGCCAACGCGGCCAGCTGGGCGGCCGTCATCATGCCGCCGGGCAGCCGGATCCGGGCCAAGGGTCCGTCGGCCGCCTGGTGCACCTGCAGCGCACCCGGGCATGCGTCCGTGTCGCGCGTCCTGGTCACCCGTCCACGGTACGGGCCGCCTCGAAGACGACGGCCGGGGTTGCCTTCAGCCAGACGTAAACCCTTACTCAAACCCCTGGTCGCGCCATAGCGTCCGCACGGTGAGCATTGCCACCGCGCTCGACGCTGCGTCGAGCAACCCGGACAGCGCCCCGGCCGGTGGGCCGAGCGGACTCTGGGCCCGCCGCAAATGGGAAGTCGTGCGTGTTGTGTCGCCGCTGGCGCTGTTGGCGCTGTGGCAGCTGGGCAGCGCACTCGGCGTGATTCCCGCCGATGTGCTTCCTGCTCCCTCCTTGATCGTCGAGGCCGGCGTGGAGTTGACCCGCAATGGTCAGCTCGCTGACGCCCTGCACATCTCCACCGTCCGCGTCGTTGAGGGGCTGCTGCTGGGCGCGATCATCGGGCTTGTGGCGGGCGCGGCGGTCGGCCTGTCCCGCTGGGTCGAATCGACCCTGGACCCACCGATGCAGATGATCCGGGCACTGCCGCACCTCGGCTTGATCCCGCTGTTCATCCTTTGGTTCGGCATCGGCGAACTGCCCAAGGTGTTGCTCGTGGCCCTGGGTGTGGTCTTCCCGCTCTACCTGAACACGTTTTCGGCGATCCGACAGGTCGACCCCAAGATGCTGGAAACCGCTCAGGTGCTGGGCTTTTCGTTCTTCCAGCGGTTCACTCGGATCATCGTGCCCAGCACGGCGCCGCAGGTGCTCGTTGGTTTCCGG
>NZ_LZMB01000529.1 GCF_001673555.1 Mycobacterium sp. 1165178.9
CAGATCTCCCACACCGAGAAGTCGAAGGCGTAGGAGTGGCATTGCGTCCACACTTGTCCCGGGGGGAGGCCGGCGCCGAGTGAGTCGAGCAGTTGGGCCACGTTCCGGTGCGTGATCGCCACCCCCTTCGGCGCACCCGTCGTGCCCGACGTGTAGATGATGTGCGCGATGTCATCGGGCGCCGGCACCGGGGGCGCGGTGCTGGGCTGGGCGTCGATAACCGGGTCATTGACATCGATGACCAGCAGGTCATGTCCGTCGAATCGGTGGTGCAGCCCCGCGGTTGTGACCGCGGCGATCGGCGCGGCATCGTCGAGCATGAATCCGATCCGCGCCGCAGGCAGCGCAGGGTCGATCGGCAGATACGCCGACCCCGTTTTGAGCACGCCCAAGATCGCCACGATCGCCTCGGCCGACCGCCGGAACAACACCGCGACGCGCTCGCCCGGGCCCGCGCCCCGAGCGGCCAGCAAGTGCGCCAATCGATTAGCGGACTCATCCAACTCGCGGTAGGTCCATCTGCGCTCGCCGCACACCAGCCCCACGGCCTCCGGTGAGCGCGCCACCTGCGCGGCGAACAGCGCCGGAACCGTGACCGGCTCGGGTGCGGGCTGGGTCAAGGCCGCGTGGTTACCGAGTTCCTTCAGACGGGCATCACCATCGCTTCCCAGCAGATCGATCGCCGAGAGCCGCCGGTTGGGTGCGGAGGCCATCGCCACCAACACCCACTGCAACCGGTCGATCAGCGTTTCGATGTCGGAGTGATCGAATACGCCGGTGTCGAATTCGACACGAAGGCCGAGTTCGTTCCCGGGCAGGACTTGCACCGTCAGCGGGTAGTGGGTGGATTCGTGCCGAGCGATATCGCCGACCGCCAGTTCCTCGTTGGCGGCCAAAGCGGCGGCATCCACGGGGTAGTTCTCATAGGCGAACAGCGTGTCGAACAGCTGCTCGTGCCCGGTGATGCGGTGGATCTCGCTGAGCGCGAGGTGCTGGTGCTCGAGCGTGTGGTTGTTCGTGCTCTGCAGTTGCTCGAGCAAGCCGGCGGCGGTGGTAGTGGGTGTGAGACGCGCCCGCACCGGCACCGTGTTGATCAACAGCCCCACCATCGAATCGGCACCGACGAGGTCGGCCGGCCTGCCCGAAACGGTGGTACCGAATGCCACATCGTGCTGGCCGGTCAGCCAGCACAGCAACTGGGCATAGGCGCCCTGCAGCACCGTATTGACCGTGGTCTGACATGACCGGGCCAAGTCACCGACGGCCCGCGTGATCTCGGCGGGCAGCCCAAAGGATGCCACGCCTCGATTACCCGACAGCCTGCGACCCGAGCTGACCAAGGCGGGGGTGTCAAAGCCGTCCAGTGCCTCGCGCCAGGCCGCGTGGGCTGCATCCAGATCACGCTCGGCCAGCCAGGTCACGAACCGGCGGTACGACCCGGAAGCGCCCAACGGCTGGCCGTGATAACTGGCAAAGATCTCCCCCATCAGGATCGGCAATGACCAGCCGTCGACCACGATGTGGTGATTGGTCAGCACAAACCGGTGCCGATCAGCGCTGATGCGCACCAATGCCACCCGGAAAGCCGGCTCGTCGGCCAGCTCACAGACCGCGGCGCGCTCGGCGGCGCACACTTGCTCGATCTGGCGATCGATCTCGACATCGCCGGACCCGGTGAGGTAGACATAGCGCCACGGCGGCCCGGGATCGGCCGGAATGACCTGCACCGGCTCGTCGAAATCCGGGTGGAAGCGTGCTACGAGATGTGGATGCCGCTTGACCACCGTGTGGATCGCGTCGCGCAGCCGGTACGGGTCGAGGGCGCCGGTCACCTCGATATTCAGCTGCATCGCGTACAGGTCAGCTGCGCTGACCTGCGCGGTGCGGGCGTGGAAGAGCAGCCCCTGCTGCAGCGGGGTCAACGGCAAAATGTCGGCGATCGCATGTTGCCGTTGCAGGTCGTCGATCTGCTGTTGGTTCAGCCCGGCGGGAGCGATGTCCGACGGGGTCAACCCACCCCCGCCGCGTCGCACGTGCGCGCAGATCCCGGCCAGGGCGTCGAACCACAACCGGCTCAACCGGGCGATCTGGCCTTCGTCCAGCGCCGACGGCGCCCACGTCCAATTGGCTTGCAGTTGCGGCCCGGTCTCGGTGTCGATGGTGCCGGCGTTGAGGTCCACGGTGTGCATCAGTGGCATCGGTATAGCCGTGGCCGCCTCGGTAACCCACAAGCCGTCCGGGCTGATTCCCCAGCCATCGCCCGACAGGTCGGCCGGCCCGCCCATGCGGCCGAAGTAGTTGAACCCGATCGGCGGGTCGGTGCCTTCCAGGTCGACCCGAGTGTTCAGGTAGCGCAGCAGTCCATAAGTGAGGCCGTCAGGGAGGGCACGAAGCTGCTCTTTGGCGTCCTTGATCACCGCCCCGAGCTCCGCGTCGCCGGCGATCACCTGCGCCCAGGACAGGCCGCCGACGGTCAACGCCACGGGGTATTTGGTGGTGAACCAACCCACCGCCCGTGACAGGTCCACACCGGAGGCCAGCTCCTCGTTGCGCCCGTGACCTTCGACGTCGATCGCGATCGGGTCGTCGCCGGTGCCCAAGAATTCCGCCATCGCCAAGGCGAACGAGATCAACAAGATCTCGTGTATGCCGGCATGGAACGCGGCGGGCACCTCACCGAGGAGCATCCGGGCCGTCTCGGCGTCGTCTAGCGATATCGACAAACGCCCGGCAGTCTCATACGTGTCGACGGACTGGACCGCCGGCAACGCCGCGGGTGTCGCCGCGATCTGCTGCCACAACTGCGCGTTTTCAACAACTTTCGAGGTACGGGCGTGCTCGTCGAGTAGCTCCGCCCAACGGGCGAACGACGTCCCGGTCACCGGAAGCCCTGTCGGCTGTCCGGCACGGTGCTGGGCCCAGGCGATATTGATGTCCTCCAACACAATTCGCCACGACACGCCGTCGACGGCCAGGTGGTGAATCATCAACACCAGTTGCCCCGTCGAGGCGGCCCACACTGCGCTGAGCATCCTGCCTGCGGCCGGGCTCAGCCGCGACCGCGCCCGTATCACCGCCTCCTCGGAGAGGACGTCTACCTGCTGCAGGCAAGAGCCGGCATCCACTGAACCGGCCTCGGGCACTCGCATCGACCACGCGCCGGTTCCATCGTCCTCGACGCGCAGCCGCAGCATGGCATGCCGATCCAG
>NZ_LZMB01000530.1 GCF_001673555.1 Mycobacterium sp. 1165178.9
GATCAGGCGTTGTTGTCGGCGGCCGGGTTCGGCAACACGGGCGCGGACCTGTTCAACAAGGGCGGGCCGTATCTGGCGCGCGGCGCCGCCGACCTGGTGCCGACCGCGCAGCTGCTGGACACCTACAGCCCCGAAATCTACTGCTTGATGCGCAGCGAACACGATGCGCTGCCTGCCACGGGCGCGGCCGAGGGCGGTTTCAACGGCTACTCGTTGAACATGAACACCGAGGCGCTGTCCGGCTTGGGACTGGTCGCGAACCCACTGTCGCTGGTAGCCATCACCGCGCTGACGATGGGGCTTGGCGGCGCGGCCGGCTTGATCGGCGGTGCGCCCAACCCCTACGTGTTCCCGGAGAACCTGCCTCGGGTGAACGCGCGCGGCGGCCCGGGCGGGGCGCCCGGGTGCTGGCAGAAGATCACCCGCGATCTGTGGCCCGCACCGGAGTTGATCATGGACACCGGCAACAGCATTGCGCCGTACAACCACCTGGACACCGGATCGCCGTATGCGATCGAGTACGTCTGGGGCCGCCAGGTCGGCGACAACACCATCAACCCGTAGCTGCGGGCGCCGGCCGATACACCGGGGAAACCGCTTACCGCACAGGGCAATGCGTCAGACGCTCACGCTTTTGAAGCCGCCTTCGGCCGCGCGCTGGATTTCAGGTCACGCCCGGCGCCGGCCGACATGGAAGCGGCCTCACCGCGCGCCAGGCCGACCGTCGCGATGATCACCACGGCCGTCGTCGCCGCGATGACAAACCACTCCCAGCCACCGGCCGCCAGCGTCTCGCTGAGCACGACGACACCGAGCACCCCACCCACCACGGGCTTCGCCACGATGATCGTCGGCAGCGAGGCGGTCAGCGCGCCGGCCCGGTAAGCCGACTGGTGGTAGATCATCCCGGCCACGCCGCAGAACACCAGCGCGTACAGCTCGAAGCTGTGCCACACCTGGCCGGGGTGGCGTTCCAGGATGTCGACGACGCCCTTCATCAAGACCGCGAACACCGCCAGGAAGGTGCCGGCCACCGCCGCCAGCAGCAGCGCCGCGACCGGGCGATCCGCCCACACACGCGCGCCGAACAAACCCAGCAGCAACAGCGGGCCAATCACCGCGGCCACCACGACCCAGGTGTGCAACGGCGCCCGCTGCTGGCCGCCGGTCGGGTCTCCGACCGCGATGAGCGCGGCCAGTGCCACCGCCAGTACCAGCGCCCAGGTCCATTCCCGGCCGGTGATCCGGTTACCGGTCATCCGCGAGTAGATCGGTAAGGCGAACAGCAGCGCCGTCACCTGCAACGACATCACCAGCAGCACGGAGCCCTTGTCCAGGGCGGCGGCGAGCAGCACGTAACTGCCGATGTCTCCCAGACCGCCCAGCCACCAACGCTTGTCGCGCAGCAACATGCCGAACAACGTCAGGTGGCCCACGCGCTGGTCGGTGACCTCCTGCGCGGAACGTTGCCGAACCACGTTGCCGATCGCGGACGCCAGCGCGGCGCACAGGGCGAGCATGGCCGCCAGATTCGCGTCCGACACGGCATTACCTCCTCGCCTCGTGCGGTTGGGCTACCCAACTAATCTAGCCGCGGCCCGCGTGACCGGCGCGTGAAAGGGGTTGCCCGGCCGAGCGGCGGCGCCGCCGGCACTGCTCAGAGCGGGAATTTCGTCCCGGTGAGGCGCTCGGACAGTTCCCAGAGGGCGGTGGCGGTGCCGGCGCGCTTTGCCGGCCAGTTGCGCCACGTCGGCTGGGTGCGGCCGTACAGTCCGAATCGCGGGCCGACGAAGGTGTCCCCCGGCAAATCCTGCGAGGCCGCGTACAACGTCTGGCGGGCGCCGAAGTCGGCGTCGGTGGACACGATCCGGTCGACCGCAAGCACCGCCGCGTCGCCCAGCCTGCGGCCGGAGTTGCCTTGCAGGTTCGTGTGCGACCAGCCGGGGTGGGCGGCCAGCGCGCGCACCGACGTGGGGACGACGTCCAATCGCCGCTGCAGTTCCTTGGTGAACAACAGGTTGGCCAGCTTCGACTGGCTGTAGGCTAGCCAGGCCGAATACGGCCGGGACTGAAAGTTCAGGTCTTTGAGGCTGATGTAGCCGAAGTGGTGCATCAGCGAGGAGACCGTCACCACGCGGTCGGCCAGCTTGGGCAACAGCAGATTGGTCAACGCGAAGTGGCCGAGGTGGTTGGTGCCGATCTGGCCCTCGAAGCCGTCGACGGTGACCGCGTGTTTGGTGGCCATGATCCCGGCGTTGTTGATCAAGACGTCCACCGTGTCGATGCCCTCGGCGAAGCGCCGCACCGACGACAGGTCTTGCAGGTCGAGCTGGCGCACCTCGGCCGTCCCGGTCGCGGGACCGGCGGTCGAAGCGGTCATGCGTGCGGCGGCGGTGTGGCCCTTGTCGGTGTTGCGGACGGCCAGGATGACCCGGCCACCGACCCGGACCAACTCGCGGGCGGTGATCTCGCCCAGCCCGGCGTTGGCACCGGTGATGACGATGGTTCTTCCGGCGAACGAGGGCAGCTGCGCCGCGGTCCAATCTGGCATGGCAGACACCCTAACTACGCAATTGCGGCGGCGGTTGTCGGGCCGAGGGGACTTGAGGCGGTGTGCGGCAGCGTTACGGACCCACTCGGACGCGCGGGTATCGTGCCTGGGATGCCCGGCGAAATCCCCCCTGACCAATTGATCGGACGACAATTTGTCGGGGGCGCATGGGGGATCGCCGGATGTATCTAGGCGTCATCGTCAATCCGAAAGCGCGGAGGAATCGCGCCGCTTCCCGCGACCGCATCGCCGAACTGCGCCGCATTGTCGGCTCCCGCGGCGAGGTGCACGAGACCAACTCGATCGAGGAGCTCCACGGCGCCATCGAGCAGCTCGCGCCGCGGGTCACCCACCTCGTGGGCGACGGCGGCGACGGCGCGCTGCACTGGTTGATCAACGAGGCCGAGCACTACGTCAGTGATCCGCAGCGCTGGCCCGCATTCGTTCCGACCAACGGCGGCAGCGTCAATGCCGTCGCGCGCAAGGCCCGGGTGCGCGGACGGCCCGAAACGATCATCCGTGCGCTGGCGTCCGCAGCCGAGACGGACCGACCTCCGCCCGAGGAGAGCCTGGACACACTGGTGCTCGATGGCGAAACCGCCGACGGTGCGGCGTTTCACCGGCTCTGCTTCGGGCTGGCGGCCGGGGGCGTCGGGAACCGTTTCTACGACCGGTATTACGACTCACCCGATCACGGCCGGCTGGCCGTCGCCCGGGTGATCGCTCGCAGCTTCGGCGACTACATCACCTCGAAGGTCGCCCCGAGCCGGGTGAAGACCCCGAACTACGCTTCCATCCTGTTCACTCCCACGCGGGCGCGCGTCGTGATCGACGGCGATGAGGTCCCGTCACGCACGCACAGTTTGTTGCACGCAGGCGCGATCGACCTGCGCATCGGTGGTCCGCTTCGGTTGTTCCCCAAGGCGTCCGAGCCCGGGGCGCTGCATTTTCAGGCCGGAAATCTGCGGCCATCCCGGATCGTGGCACAGCTTCCGATGGCGTTGACAAGCGGCATGCTCCACGGCAAAGGGCTACGCGACGTCAACGGTCACGAGATGAGGATCGAAGCCGAGGGCGAGCCGCTGTCGCCCATCATCGACGGGGAGCGTTTCCTCGGCATCGTGAAACTGGTGGCCCGCGCGGGCCCGCGGATCCGCATCGCCAAGCCCACCTAGCCAGCCGCCGCCGCACCCAGGTGGTACGGCGGCTCAGCCGCGGTCCTGAAGTGTTCCGGACCCCGGCGTTATGCTGTGTTAATTGCGTTATTCGATTTGCGATTTGGCCAATGTGTGTCGCATAGGTAAAAGTCCTATTTCGGGCGGGGCGGGTGTTTGGCGGTTAATAGGAAACGCGTGAATTCGTAGATACGTACTTCAGTATCTCAGGGCACATAACCGCGATACTACCTGGTCGTCCGCAACTGAAATACTGAAATCCGTAGGCGCGTAGATCAGCATCCGCGTAATTAATTTTGGCGGTTAAGTTTATCCTGTGAATGTTGTGTGCGGCCGCCATTAACGCTGTTCGTCCCTTTGCTCAGAGTGGCATGACAGCGCTACATTGGATTGATATTTACGACGGAAGTCGTTCTCGGGCTATGCATCCTGGAAAGGGGATCACTCCGCATGGAGACGCTGATCGATTACCTACACGAGTGGGAAGCGCAGAGGCCGGACCAGACCCTCTTCCGGTTCGTCGATGGCGACGGCCGCGAACTCGAGCACTACACGTACCAGGGCTTCGCTGAACGCACCCGCGAACTGGCCGCCTACCTGTCCAGGGAGGCCGGCCTCAACTCAGGCGATCGCGTGCTGCTGGTCTACCCGCCTGGGCTGGAAATGGTCGCCGCGCTCTATGCGTGCGCACGCATCGGGGTGATCGCCGTTCCGGTCAGCCCGCCCCTGCCGATGTCGTTTGATTCCGGGCTGGCCAAGCTCAGCTTCGTCGCCCGCGATTGCGGGGCCCGGGCCGTGCTGTCGACGAAGCAGTTCGAGTACGACTTCCGCCTGCTCCTGGGCCAGCGGCACGGCCAGCAGGTCTGGGCGGACGACTCCGGCCTGCCGGAGCTGCCCTGGTTCGCCACCGATGGCGCGCAGGACTTCGGCGGCGCCCCCGTCGCGGACACCCCGGGCGACGTGCTCTTCCTGCAGTACACCTCGGGCTCGACGAGCGATCCCAAGGGTGTAGTCGTCACCCACGCCAACGTCATCGCCAACGGTTTCGCCTTCGCCGGCGGCGACGTGGTGGCGGCCTCGTGGCTGCCGCAACACCACGACATGGGGCTGATCTCGGCCTATATGTTCGTCGTGCTGTTGGGCGGGACAACGCATGCGATGTCGCCCCTGGACTTCCTCGCCCGGCCGTCGTCCTGGCTCCGGCTGATCAGTGACGTGCGCGCCACGCATACGCCGGGACCCAACTTCGCGCTCGAATACTGCCTGCGCGAGGACAAGCTCCCCGCCTCCGAGTTGGCGGGCGTCGACCTGAGCAGTCTCGAATGCGTCGTCGTGGGCGCAGAGCCGCTGCGCGCCAACACCTTCGCGCGCTTCCGGCAGCGGTTCGCCGACTATGGCCTGCGGCCCGAGGCGCTTACCGGCGCCTACGGCATGGCCGAATTCACCCTGACCGTGTCGACCCGCGGACGCCAGACCATCGCGGTGAACAAGCGTGGGCTGGAGCGCAACGTCGCCCGCGTCGAGAAGGCGCTGCCCGAAAACAGCAACCAGGTCACGTTGGTCAGCTGTGGCAAGCCCATCGACGATGCACTGGTTCGCATCGTCGAGTCCGAATCCCGGCAGGCGTTGCCCGACGGGCGGGTCGGTGAGGTTTGGCTGGCCGGACGCTCCAAGGGGGCCGGGTACTGGAACCGGCCGGAGCTCACCGCGGAGATTTTCGGCGCGCGCGTCGCAGGCGACGATGAACACACCTTCCTGCGGACAGGAGATCTGGGCTTCCTTTACGAGGGCGAGCTGTTCGTCTGCGGTCGCAGCAAGGACCTGATCATCGTCCGCGGCGTCAACTGCTACCCCTCCGACATCGAATCCGTCGTGGAGCGCACGGCCGCGCAGATCCGCAAGGGCTGCGTCGCCGCGTTCTCGGTCGAGCACGATGAGTCCGAAGCGCTGATCGTCGTCGCCGAGGTGCGCGACGAGCACAACCTTCCGGACGCCAAGGCCGTGGCTCGCGCGATCCGGCGGCATTGCCACATCGACCCGCACGCGATCGTCTTCGCACCGCCGCGCAGCATTCCCAAGACCACTTCCGGCAAGATCCGGCGCTCGTCGACACGCCAGCTGTGGCTGGATGACAAGCTGCCGACCTTCACGAGCTGGATCAACCAGTCGGCCAACCGGACTCACGATGGCCTGGCTGCCGGCACGGGTCCGCTGGAGCGCTTCCGCAATCTGATCGAGAGCTACGACCTGAGCGGCGACGAGGACTGCTCGTTCGCCGATCTCGGCATCGACTCGCTGGCACTGGCCGAACTACGCACGGACCTGCAGGCCTTGCTGGAGGAGAACGGAGCTGGGGAGCTGGCCGAAGAGGTCAACACGCGCTTGCTGCAGCGGCTGACGGTGTCCGAATTCTTCGGGCTGGTCAGCCAATTCGGCGAGGACTCCGGGCAGCCGCTCGACGCCCTGCGCCGGGCGCTGGATCAGATCTCCGCCGAGTACGAGGCGTACGAGGCCGCCCAGATGCGGGCCGACGCGGCACTGCCGCTCCCGGAACTGGCGCCCGCGCGGCCGGGTGAGGCCACCGATCTGCTGCTCACGGGCGCCACAGGATTTTTGGGGCCGTTCCTCGTGAGCAGCCTGCTGGCGCAAACCTCCTTCACGGTGCATGCGCTGGTGCGCGCCACGGACTCCGCGCACGGCCTGGACCGCATCGTGGCGTCGCTGCGCCGCGCCCAGCTCTGGACGCCGGCGCTGGAAGCCGACGTCCGGGCACGGGTCCGCGTCGTCTGCGGCGATCTCGCCGAGCCCGCGCTGGGCATCGGGGAGGCGGCCTTCCAACAGCTGGCGCAGGATGTCGACGCCGTCGTGCACAACGGCGCCCTGGTCAACTACGTCCGCACGTACGACGCCCTGCGGCCGGCCAACGTTGAGGGCACCCGCGAGTTGTTGCGCCTGGCGATGACCAACCACCGCAAGGCTTTCCACCTCGTCTCCAGCACGTTCATCTACGGCTGGAGCACCGAGCCGGTGGTCGGGGAGTGGGACGCCAACGAGAAGATGGCCGGTCTGGACTTCGGCTACTCGCAGACCAAGTGGGTCGGCGAGCAGCTGGCGCTGGCCGCGCAGCGCAAGGGACTCGACGTCCGCATCTACCGGCCCTCGCTGATCTCGCCGACCCGCGCGGGCTTCGGCAGCCAGGACGACATCCTGGTGCGCCTGACGGCGTTCATGATCGAGCACGGCGTCGCCGTCAACGCGCTCAACCAGATCAGCCTGCTGCCGGCGGACCTGATCGCGGATCACATCGTGACGCTGATGGGCCTGCCGGACGAGTCGGGCAGCGTCTTCAACATGACAGCGGACGACTACTACAACCTCACCGACGTCACCCGGATCCTGTCCGAGCGGTACGGGTATCGCTTTGACTACCATGACATCCCGTCGTTCACCGAGCAGCTGAACCGCCGCTGCACGCCGAACGATCAGATGTATCCGCTGGTCGATTTCCTCACCCGGTCGGCGGACAAGATCGCGGCGATGCGGGACAAGCGCTACGACAACACCCAGTACCGCCACCGGCGCGGGCTGGCCAAGGTCCGCCTGCAGGAGCCCGCCTTGACCGAAACGGTCGATCATCTGGTCCGGTTCTTGCGCAGCGAGCATTTAATCAGTGAGGTAGAGGACGAGGCACAGCGCAGCGCCTGACAGACGCAACGGAGATCGCAAGCGCGGCGAAGCGGGTCGCCGCGAGACAGATAAAAAGGGGATGGCACATGTTCACCGTCGATGACAGGGCAACGGGCCCGCATGACGCCTCGCTCGACCACGAGCGGATCGTCCTGCAGGCGCGTGACGTCGACTTCGACTGGTCGACGCTGCCGTTCTACTACGTGCCCAACGAACCCTTCACCACGCACTTCTGCAACGTGCTGCACCTGTTGCTGCCAGCAGGTGAGGAGTTCATCGTCGCCGCCTTCAAGGACACCCTGCCGCTGATCAAAGACGATCAACTGCGCCGCGACGTGCAGGGATTCATCAGCCAGGAGGCGATGCATTCCCAGGCGCACGCCGGAGTGCTCGGGCATTTCGCGGTCAAAGACATCGACGTGACGCCGTTCACCGACCAAATGCATTGGCTATTCACCCAACTCATCGGCGACCGGCCGCGGTGGAGCGCGCGCCGGCGACAAAGCTGGCTGCTCGAGCGGGTATCGATGGTCGCGGCACTCGAGCACTACACCGCCATTCTCGGCGAATGGATTCTCGACACCCCCCAGCATGACGCCATGGGCACCGACCCGGTGATGCTGGACCTGCTGCGCTGGCACGGCGCCGAGGAAGTAGAGCACAAAGCGGTCGCCTTCGACACCATGAAGCATCTGCGTGCCGGGTACTGGCGGCAGGTGCGCACCCAGCTGCTGATCACCCCGGCGCTGCTGTGGTTGTTCGTCCGCGGCGTGCGATTCATGTACTCGGTCGACCCCTATTTGCCGCCCGGCACCAAGCCGCGCTGGCGGGACTACTTCCGCGCCGCGCGCCGGGGTTTGGTGCCCGGCCCATTCCAGTTCCTCCGGGTCATCGGCGCTTACTACACGCCGACTTTCCATCCCTCCCAGCTGGGCGGCGTAGGGCGCGCGGTCGACTACCTGGCCCGCTCACCCGCCGCCCGCGCGTCGCACTGACGATGACGACCGAACTGGTGTCAACCACGGTCATCGCCTCCGATGGCGTGCGGCTGGCGGTGCATACCTACACCGATATCGACCCCGCGCGGCCGACGATCCTTGCCATCCACGGCTATCCCGACAACCACCGCGTGTGGGATCCGGTGGCGACGACATTGGCTCGCCGATTCAACGTCGTGGCGTACGACGTGCGGGGTGCCGGCCAATCCTCCACGCCGCCCAACCGTTCGGGATACCGGCTGCCGCAACTGGTCGCCGACATCGGCGCGGTGATCGAGCGCCTCGGCGTGGACGAGGTCCACCTGCTGGCCCACGACTGGGGATCGATCCAGGCCTGGGCGGCGGTCACCGACGACGCAGTTGTGAGCAAGATCGCCTCGTTCACCTCCGTCTCCGGGCCCCACCTGAACTACGCGGGCAAGTTCCTGCGATCCGCTCGCACGCCACGCGCGCTTCTCGACGTGGTCAAACAGGTCCTGGCCTCGTCCTACATCTGGTTCTTCCTGTGCCCGGGTGTACCGGAGCTGGCGATCCGGTCCCGGGCGACGGTGAAAGTCTTTGAGGCCGTCGAGCGTATCGGCGGCTCGAGCACCCGCGGCGGACGCGGTGCGCAGTACCGCTCGGTCGATGACTACCTGAACGGGCTCAACCTCTATCGCGCGAACATGCCCGCACCGATGCTGTCGCCCCCGGCCCAGTTGCCGCGGACCACCGTTCCAGTGCAGGTGCTGGTCGCACGCCAGGACTATTTCGTATCGCGCGCCCTGCAACGGTTTACCGGCTCCATCCCGGAGGGCGGCAGGGTCGTCCCGATCGAGGGCGGCCATTGGGTGGTCACCGCCTACCCCGACGTCATCGCCCGGCTCACCGGCGAGTGGGTCGACCTGATCAGCCGGTCCGGCGATCGCCGCGGCATCGGCTAAGTGTGAGGATCGTAGTGGCACAGACTATTTGGGACAGTATTCCGGCCGACCTGTACGGCCGCCGCAAACGTGACCGCATGTACACCGCGTTGTACGGCGTCGGTTCGCTGTTCGGCGGCCTCGCTTCGGCGTCGGGCTGGACATCCGCACGAGTTGAGTCCGTGCGGCGCACCACCACCGCGGTGGTCGCCGACCGCGAACTAGTGACGCCCGATGTGGTCGCTTTGACGCTGGTCGACCCCGACGGTGGGTTGTTGCCGTCCTGGACACCCGGCGCCCATATCGACGTTCGGCTGCCATCGGGCCGGCGCCGGCAGTACTCGCTGTGTGGCTCGCCCGGACGGCGGACCGACTATCGCATCGCGGTGCGCCGCATCGCCGATGGTGGCGGCGGTTCGATCGAAA
This sequence comes from Mycobacterium sp. 1165178.9, assembly GCF_001673555.1. GTDB lineage: Bacteria > Actinomycetota > Actinomycetes > Mycobacteriales > Mycobacteriaceae > Mycobacterium. The sequence continues at coordinate 9,740 of NZ_LZMB01000530.1, forward strand.
TGCACGACACCTTCGAGGTGGGTGACAAACTCGAATTCGAAGGGCCCCGCAACGCGTTCTACCTCGTCACCGACGAGCGTGAGGTGTTGTTCGTGATCGGCGGCATCGGGGTGACGCCGATTCTGCCGATGATCCAGACCGCCCAGCAGCGCGGAATCAACTGGCGCGCCGTCTATGCCGGTCGCAGCCGGGATTACATGCCGCTGCTCAACGAGGTGGTGGCGGTGGACCCGGGCCGAGTCACCGTGTGGGCCGACGACGAGCGCGGCCGAATTCCCACCGCGTCCGATTTGCTTGCCGGCGCCGGGCCGGCGACGTCCGTCTACGTGTGCGGCCCCACCGCCATGCTCGAATCGGTGCGCACCGTGCGCAACGAACACTCAGACGCGCCGCTGCACTACGAACGTTTCGGCCCTCCGCCGGTGGTCGATGGTGTCCCCTTCGAGCTGGAACTGGCCCGCTCGCAGCGAGTGCTCAGCGTGCCGGCGAACCGATCGGCGCTGGACGTGATGCTCGACCGCGATTCGACCACCGCGTACTCCTGCCAGCAGGGGTTCTGCGGAACCTGCAAGGTCAAAGTGCTTGGGGGACAAGTGGATCGCCGCGGGCGCACCGTCGAGGGCGATGACGAGATGTTGGTCTGCGTTTCCCGCGCAAAATCCGGGCGCGTGGTGATTGACGCCTGAGCGCTCGGATGCGCCACGTTTAACCCGTGCTGGCCTCGGTGCCGCGCATGCAACCGAAATACATCCTGCTCGGCATCGGGCTGGGGCTCGGCGGTGTCCTCGCGCATTGCGCGGGACGGCCGCTCGGCCAGCCGCTCACCTACGCGGTGATGTCCTCCACGCAACTGGGCGTCGCGGTGGCCGCGGTCGCCATCGGCGCCCAACAGCACCTGCTTAGCGCGGGCGAAGCCGCGGCGTTGATGTTCGGTCCCTGTTGGGCATCGCCTGCACATCGACCGCGGGCGCGCTGGCGGCGCGCAGCCAGGACGTTGCCGAACCGGATGAAGCCGCACGGGCTCCGCTGGGTCATGCTTAGGCGATGCCGAAGAAATCGCTACTGTCGCCGCGGCCGGAAACCGGCTTGGGGGAGCCCATGCTGGGGACGTGGCGCGCAGCCGCGCTGAGCCTTGCCGTAATCGCGTCCGCGGCATGGTACGGATTGGGCGCCCTGCTCGGGGCGGCGGTCATGATCCCGGTGATCTACGCATTGGCGCGGTTACGTGACCATACGCCGGAAGCGCGCAGCACCGCCGAGTTGATCGGCGCCACCCTGGGCCCCAAAGCGGGAATGGCCGCAGGCATCGTCCAGCTGCTCGCGTACCTGGTGCTGGCCGCGAAATTCGCTGCCACGCTCGGCTTGCAAGTGTTGCAGCTGTTTTCGCCGGGCGACGATCCCACCGTGATCGTGTCGTGGCTGCCGGCCGCCGCCGCGGCAGCGGCGCTGGTCGTCGGTGCCGCCACCTGTTGGACATCGACTCGGTCCGTGGCGTCACTGGCGCTACCGCTGGTACTCGCGGGCCTGCTCATCTACGTCTACCTCGCGGTGGCGGTGGTTACCCTCGTCGCGTTGAGCACCGACCCCGTCGTCATCGGAACGGCCGCAACACCGCGCCAGCTGTCCGGCCAGCTCGTCGGGTTCGGGCTGGGGATGGTGGGCGTTGAACTGCTTACCGTCCGCACCACGCGCATCGCGCGGCCGGGACGATCCATGTCGCTGGCCACCGCGGTGGTGGCCGCGGTCGCCCTGGTGTTGTGGGTGGGAGATCACCGAGGTGTGGCGGGGCCTTGGCGATGGAGCGCCAAGATGCTGGCCGAGGCGGTGCCCGAGTTCTACGCCGACGACGGCCGGCGGTGGCTGACGGTGGCCGGCATCGCATTGGCCGTGGCCGCCGCGCCGGTGTCCGGGTGGGCCGCGGTGCGCGCCGCCACCGGTCTGGCGGTAATGCGCGGGGCCGCACCGAACACCCGCCTGCGACTGGCGGTGATCGGGCTCGTGGCGGCGGTTTCCGCGGTGGTCTCGGCGCACGGCGCGCGCTGGATCGGGCTCGTCATCCTGAGCGCGGCGCCCCTGCTGCTGATGGCGCTGTATGTGTTTGCCACGGAGGCCAATTCGCGGATCCCCGGCGACAGTGCTGTGGCCTGGTGGGTCCGCCTGGTGATGCCTGCGCTGGGCGCGGTCGCGGTGGTCAAACCGCTCGCGGACTCCGAGTTCGCTTCGGTGGCGGTGGCGACGGTGGTGGCCGCGGCGGTCGGGGTGGGCGCCGCGCTCGCCGTCGCTTCGCTGTTGGCGCGGCCCGGTAGTTCCACCGAAAAATCTGAGTAGTCTTACGGATGCCCGCGAACGGCTCGCTGCCGCAGTCTTTTTGGCATGACCGTTCCCAGCAGCATTTCGAAAACCACCGTCGCCTTCTTCGTTCAGGCCGCCGTAGCGTTCTCGATCAGCTTCGTGGCCGCTCTCGGCGGAATCTATTTCCTCCCGCTTGACCCCTGGCCCCGATTGTTCCTCGGCGTCACCTTCCTGTTCCTGGTGTCGAGCGCGTTCACCCTGGCCAAGGTGATCCGCGACCAGCAGGAGGCCGCGACCGTGCGGGTACGACTCGATGAGGCCCGCATCGAAAAGCTGCTCGCCGATTACGACCCGCTCAACGCCGGGAACTGAGTAGTACTACTCAGCCACAACGCGTAGAAGTGCGCAGGCTCGCGCGCGCAGCATCGGCGAGGCTTCTCTCATCGCAGCTCCACCACAACGCATCCGAATCAGCAGAAGGGCAGTTCCGCTCCTATGGCAACTCTTGTCAGATTTCCCGACGTCGCCGAGGTGGCCGCGAGTACGCCGGCCGATCGCGATCGCGTCCTGGACGTTATCCGCATCGCGTCGCTGGTCGGCGTGGTGCTCGGCCATACCGTGATGGCGGCCAGCATCATTGAAAATCACGTCTTGATCTGGGACAACCTGCTCACCAGCTCGGTGCTGTTCCAGGCGATGACATGGTTGCTGCAGATCATGCCGCTGTTCTTCTTCGCCGGAGCGGCGGCCTGCGTGTCCTCCTGGGCTCCCGGCGCCAATTGGGGAGGCTGGCTGATGAAACGCTGCACCAGGCTGTTCCGCCCGGTGTTCTACTACTTGGCGTTCTGGGCCGTGGCGCTGACGGTGCTGTATCGGTTACTGCCGCAACACATCTACGAGCCGATCGCAGGCGTCAGCACGCAGCTGCTCTGGTTCCTGGGAGCCTACGTCCTGGTGCTGGCGGCCATGCCCATGCTGTACCGGATCACCACGGCCACGCGCCTGGTCGCCAGTGTGGCGACCGTCTACGGCGCGATCGCGCTGATCGACGCGATCCGGCTGCACTGGCCGGCAACGATGTCGCTGGGTTACCTCAACCTGGCCGTCTGGCTCATTCCCGCCATGTTCGGCGTGGCCTACCGTCGTGGGCTGCTCGCCCGCCGCGCCGCGCTGGCCACCGCCGCCGCCTTCTTCGCCGTGGACGTCGCCCTGGTGCACTGGGGGCCGTATCAGATCAGCATGGTCGGCACCGGAGACCATCATCTGTCCAACACCAGTCCGCCGTCACTGCTGCTGGCAGGGCACGCAATCATCCTGAGCGCGTTGGCAATCGCGGCCGCACCGGCGATCGCGCGCTGGGCGCGGCGTCCGAGGGTGTGGTGGTGGACCGCCATCGGCAACTCCGGCGCGATGACGCTGTACCTGTGGCACATGCCGGTCCTGCTGGGCACCCACCTGGTCTTCGATTACCTTGGCTGCCCGCGCTTTCCGGGCGCGCAGGATTTTCTGGCCATCAGCCTCGCGCAAGTGCTCATCGTGGTCGTCGCGGTGGCGGTGCTGTTCGTCGTGCTGCGACCGCTCGAAAACGACCCGTTGTCCGGTTGGGACGGCGCACCCGCGGTGACGTCACGCGGGCAAGGTTGCGCCATCGGTGCCCTATTGTGCGTGGCCGGCGTTGCGCTGCTCGCCGCGATCAGGTGGGGACTCAAGGACGACGGGCTGGTCTGCATGGCCGTTGTGGTGACCGCGCTGGTGACCGCGCGGATCGTGGCCCAGCACAACGGCAGAATAACGCCGCGACGCCCGCGCGCGGTGGCACGGTAGCCGCGGATTCAAATGACCCGCGGGGCGAAAGCTGTCCGCCCGCCCCGCGGGTCACGGCTCGTCGTCCAGGCCGTGCTCGATGGCGTATCGCGCCAGTTCCACCCGATTGGCGACTTGAAGCTTGCGAAATGTCGCCTGCACATGGTTTTCCACCGTGCGATGGCTCAGCGAAAGCCTCTCGGCGATCTGCTTGGCGGACAGCCCTTTTGCGACATACCGCAACACCTCGGTTTCGCGGTCGGTGAGGCTGGGGCGGGCGGGGCCGTCGTTCTTGCTCTGCGCCATGCGCCGGTATTCACCCAGCACCAGCCCGGCCAGGCTCGGGGTGAACACAGCCCGGCCTGCCGCAGTGGCCGTCACCGCCTGCGCCAGTTCGGATTTCGAGGCGCTCTTGACCAGGTATCCCGTTGCGCCTGCCTTGACCGCCTCCAGAACGTCCTCGCGTTCGTCGGAGGCCGACAGCACCAGCACCCGCGACGAAGGCGAGACCGCGAGCACCGCGGCCGTCGCCTGCGCACCGTCGCCGTCGGCCAGCTGCATGTCCATCACCACCACATCGGGCTTGACCGCGGCCGCCCGCCGTTGGGCGGCGGCCACACCGTCGGCGGTGGCAACCACGTTGAACCCGGCCTCGGCGAGGTCACGAGCGACCGCATCACGCCAGATCGGATGGTCGTCGACCACCATCACCGTCGTCAAAGTCCCGTCATCCGCCATGGCTTCCCTCCCCGCGGCACGGACAACTCCCACTCGGTGCCTTCGCCGGGGTCAGTGCGCAATTCGGCGCTGCCGCCCAACGACGTCAACCGTCCAACGATCGACTGGGAGATGCCGAGGCGCCCCTGCCGCGTCGCTTCCTCGAGCCGGCCGGCGGTGATTCCGACTCCATCGTCGCGGACACTGACCAGCACGGAATCGCCGAGATCCTCCACGAGCACGAACGCGCGCGCATCCGGGCCGGCGTGGGCAACGACGTTGTCCAGCGCATTGCCCACCGCGGCGTCGAGTTCGGTTGCTGCCCAACGTCCCAACGGCACCGGCGTGCCGGGGAGGCTGAATGACACCCGATCGGATTCCCGGCACCGCAGCAGCGTGCGCAGGTCGACCGTGGCGCCGCCGGTTTCCGGGTCGATGTCCGTGCACACCAGCCAGCGCCGCAGCGCGCGTTCTTGCTCGCTCGCCAGGTCGGCGAGTTCGGCTGTAGCGCCGCCGATCTCGTGGCCCTTCTTGGCGACCAGCGCCAGCACCTGGATGGCGCCGTCGTGTACCTGCCGGGACAGCCGGTCGCGCTCCTGCACCGCCGCCGACAATTGGGCTGCCCGTTGCAGCTCGTCGTGGGCGCGGCGCGCGGTTTGCGCGGCCATCCCGATCGCCATGCCGATCGCCAGTTCGATGATGACCGTGGCGTTGTGCCCGAGGTTGAGCGCCAGGTAGTTCTTGACGGCGAAGTTGGTGGCCATCACCGCCAGTCCCGTCAGCATTCCGCCGGCGGGGCCGAACTGGATGGCGGCCGAAATCGTGGGATTGCTGGCCCACAACGTCGTCGGCCAGGTCTGGTTGTCGGCCGCCCAGTGCGGGCTCGCGACGAGGCTGTTCGACCACATCAGCAGGACGACGACCACGAGCTCGGCGAGCACCCACGCCGGTTTGCGACCGAACCCCCGCAGATAGGCGAACGCGCACGCCGCGCTCCAGCCGATCAGTCCGCTGAAGAGCACCCAACCCAGCACGGGCCGAACCAGATCCGGGTTGACGGCAATCTGAAAGCCGGTGGCATAGATGCAGCTCAGCAACCGGAACACTTGGGCCGCGCGCCACAGCGGCGTGGTGGGGTCGGGGCCGTGGTTCGCCATCGTGGTCAGCATAAGGGCGGACGGCACCCAGTCGATTGCCAGCCTTTTACTGGTGATCGACGGAGGGGTGGACGCGCTCATGCGCGGTCAGCATCAGGTGGTCGAATTCCGATTGCGTGTTCAGCGGCAGGCCGGCACGGCGGAAGTCTTCTGCGATCTGCTCGGCCAGCGGACGCAGCTTGATATTCGCTTCCTGGGACAGCCATTTGAGCAACTCGAAGGCCGCGCTTTCGCCGATGCCGTAGATCAGCATCAGCATGCCTTTGGCTTGCTCGATGGCGGCCCGATGCTCGCTGATCTCAGCGAGTTTCGCGCTCATCTCGTCTTCGCGCGATCGCTCGCTTGGTTCGGAGACGTCGATGTAGAACCCGTGGGTTCCGATCACGTCACCGTCGTCGTCGAAGATCCGGTCGCCGACGACGACGACGTGGCGCACGTTTCCCCGGGTATCGACGATGCGGTGCCGAGTGCTGAACGCCCGGTGCGTATGGACTATCTCACCGATGGTGGCCGCGACGTGCCCGCGGTCGTCGGGATGCTTGTGTGACAGCACCAGTTCGGTGGTCGGAGTGACGCTGCCGGGCTCATATCCGTGCATGCGTTGCACTTGCTCCGACCATTCCCAGCGTTGGTCGGTGAAGTAGAACCGAAACCAGCCGGCCGGTTGTGCAGCGCCGCCAGCCAACGCCTGTTCCACATTGGCCGTTTGGCCATCGAGTTCCCATTTCATGGTGATCCGGCCTCCCTGGCGCCGGCGAGACGTCCGCACTAACCCGGGGCCGGCGGCGGGCGGTGGTCGGGGGAGTTGACCGCCGCCCGGCCCGCCGGTCGGTCAGGCGTTGATGACCTCGCGCTGCGCGGCACTCTCGCCGACGGCCCGGGGAGTTTCGCCGCGGCCGACGGTGATCTTGCGCGGCTTGGCCTTCTCGGCCACCGGGATGTGCAGGCGCAGAACGCCTTCGGCGTAAGAAGCCTCGATCTTGTCGGTATCGAGGTTTTCACCGAGCACCAACTGGCGGCTGAACACGCCGCGCGGCCGCTCGGTGGCCAGCATCTCGCGGTTGGGATCGAGCGCCGGCCGTTCGGCGCGGACAGTCACCACGTTGCGCTCGATGTCGATGTCGAGCGAGTCGGCATCGATGCCGGGCAGGTCGAACTCGACGACGAAATTCTCGCCTTCGCGCCAGGCGTCCATCGGCATCACTGCCGGCCGGGCTGCGGTACCGAGGACCTGGTGGGCGAAGCGGTCGAGCTCACGGAACGGATCTGAACGCATCAGCATGGTAGTCACCTCTCACTCCAATCTAGGCGGTGGGTCGGCAATTTCCTTTGTCTAATGACATAGATTTCATATACCACCCATCGACAGAATCATGCAAGTGTGCTAGACAGATTTTCTGAAGCAAGTAGCTGAAGGAGTGAGTGATGGCCGACTTCCGCGGCGACGCGGGCGTCCCCTCGTCCGACCATGGGGTGTACGGCATCTCGGTGGCCGCCGAATTGTCCGGCATCGCGGTGCAGTCGCTGCGGCTCTACGAACGCTACGGCTTGATCACGCCGGCTCGCAGTGAAGGCGGTACCCGCCGGTACAGCGCCGACGACCTGATGCGGCTCAGGCGCATCAGCGAGCTGGTCGACTCCGGGATCAACCTGGCCGGTGTCGCCCGCATCCTCGACCTGGAAGACCACAACGCCACGCTGTCGGCGGCCAACACCGACCTGCGCTCCACCAACCGCACCCTGCGGGAAGCCGCGAAGACGACCAAGCCCGTCGAACCGGGCACAGTCTGAGCCATCCGGATTGCGCCGGCCGGTGCCGGGTACCCGTCCCGCTATGCCTTTGAGGAGAAGTGATGGGTGAGTTGACGGAAACCGGTGCTCAGGTCGCCGACAGCGCACGCCAGGAAGCAGACGCCTACCGCGGCGACAACGATCGGCCGCTGGGTGGGTACCTGGTGGTGATGGCTGTCTACGGCGCCGTGGTGGTCGCTGCGGTGCTGGCCGCGCTGGTCAGTGGGCGCACACTACCGACCCGGTGGCGGGTCCAAGACCTGGTCCTGCTCACCCTGGGCACCCACAAACTGTCGCGCACCTTAACCAAGGACGCGGTGACGAGCCCACTGCGAGCACCCTTCACGCACTACGCGGGTACGGGTGGACCCGCGGAAGTCCAGGAAGCGGCCCGTAAGCAGAGTCAGCTCCGGCACAGCTTGGGTGAGCTGCTGACCTGCCCGTTCTGCCTGGACATGTGGGTCGCCACGGGGTTCGCCATCGGCCTGGTTTTCGCGCCCCGGTTCACCCGCCTGATCGCCGGCGTGTTCAGCGCTCTGGCCGGCGCGGACTTCCTGCAGCTGGCCTACGCCAAGGCGCAACAGTCGGCCGAAGGCTGACGCCGTCGGGCCCGCGTCAGCTCGTCTTGGGCATCGGAATGCCTTCGCTGGCCGTGAATTGCGCGTCGTCCTCGGAGGACAACCCAATCGACACGACCGAGCGGGTGAACAGCACGTCGGTCAGGTACGCCAGCGACACCGCCCACCGGTTGACACCGCGTGGAATCGCGTACAAGTGGTACGACCTGGTGACGGCTTTGGCGGCTAACCCGGACAAATGGATGTTGAGCGGGTTGGCCACCGCGTAGCGCGGTCCGAGGTCGACCACCAGGCCGAGGTTGCGGTGCTTGTACTCCTTGCTGCTGCCGTAACCGAGGCTGGCCGCGACGTTGCGGGCCAGCGCCTTGCCCTGCCGGGTCGCGTGTTGGGCGGTCGGCGGCGTGACCTTTCCCGGTTGGGTCAGGTCTGGGACCGCGGCCGCGTCACCGGCCGCGAACACCTCGGGGTGATCCGGCACCTGCAAATCGGGCTGGACTTTAAGCCGGCCCTTTTCGGTCGGTAGCCCCAGGCTCTGGATCAACGGCGCGCCGGTTACCCCGGTCACCCAGGCGATCGTGCGCGTCTCGATGCGCGAATCATCGCTGAGCACAACGTGATCCGCGTGCGCCTCCTTGAGGGTGATGCCGAGCCGGACGTCGATGCCGCGTTTGCGCAGCACCTTGAGTGCGGCGTCACCTAGCTTTTTCCCCACCTCGGGCATCACCTGGTCGGCGAGGTCCAGCAGCAGAAATCGCACCTCTGCGGGGTTGAAACTCATTTGTTTGGCCGCGGCGTCGGCCAGCGCCCGGAGTTGTGCCACCAGCTCGGTGCCGGAATACGACGCGCCTACCACCACGACGGTGCGCCGGGCCGCGGCCATCCGCGGATCGTCTTCGATGTTGGCCAGCTCTAGCTGCTCGACGAAATGGTCACGCAGGTAGAGGGCCTCGGCGGTGGTCTTCAGCCCGCGCGCGTGCCTGGCGAGCCCCGGCACATCGAACAACCGGGTCACCGAGCCCGGCGTCAGCACCAGGCGATCCCAGGACATGGAATGGCTACGCTCTTCGGGATCGCAATAGGTCAGCGTGTGTTGGGCGAAGTCCACGGCGTCCACGCGACCGCGCACCGCGCGGACACCCTTGAGCGAATTGGCCAGTGGCACAGCGACAAAGCGGGCATCGACCACCCCGCCCGCCACGTCGGGCAAGAGCGGTGTGTACAGCATGTAGTCGACAGGAGAGATTATCGTAATGTCGACCGGCGCACGCCGTCGCCGCATAATCTTCGCCAGCCGACGGGCGCAGGTGAATCCGGTGAAGCCGCTTCCTACGATCACAATGGAGGTCACTGACCCGAGTGTAGGCGGCCTGAGGAAGTGCGTCATGACCCGCATGCGCACTTGTGCCAGCAGTCGTGAAAGTCGTTGAATGCGAACGCTTCACGCCCGTGTCCGGCAGTAAGATCCCCGACCTCCGATGCCTTGGGGGGCCTTTGTTACGCGATGCGTTCGCTATCCGGCCCTTGCGCTTCGTTGGATGGCGCCTAGACTGGTTCAGTGCCACTCTGACCCCCACGCGAAAGGGGCTCTGCGGCCCGACGGCCTCAGAGGGTGACGTTCATGCTAGATGGCAGTGCCACAATCGCCACCCAGCTCGTGGAGCTGGTGACGAGTTTGGGGCGCGACCAACGCGACACCTTTGCCGGGCTGCATGAGCTGGTCGACAATGGGGTGCACAACGTCACCGGCGCCCAATACGCGGGGATCACGTTGGCCCAGAAGAGCAGGTCGGTCAGCAGCGTGGCCGCCACGCATCGCTACCCGATGGTTCTGGACGCGATTCAGAACAAGTTCGGCGAAGGGCCGTGCCTCTCGGCGGCCTGGGAGCACCACATTATGCACATCGCCGACCTGGACGCCGAACAGCGCTGGCCGCGCTACCGGCGGCACGCGCTCGAGCAGACCCCGGTCCGTTCCATCCTGTCGTATGAGCTGTTCGTGGACGGCACCAGCATGGCAGCGCTGAACTTCTATGCCGATACCCCGCGCGTGTTCGGCTTTGAGTCGGTGGAGCTCGGCACGGTGTATGCCACCCACATCGCGCTGGCCTGGTCGATGATGCGCCGCCAGGACCAATTCCGCAGCGCCCTGGCCACGCGTGACATCATCGGCCAAGCAAAGGGTGTGATCATGGAGCGCTTCAATCTCGATGCCGTTGAGGCGTTCGAGCTGCTCAGGCGGCTTTCGCAACAGTCCAACATGCGGCTGGCCGACATCGCGGCCGCACTCATCGAAAGCGAACACCCGCTCAAACACCGCCAGCGTTAACGCCATGCGCGACAGCGGGTTCCGCAGGAGTCAGCGCATCGGCACCGGTGCGGGCCGCCGCTCGGCGATGAGCCGTTCACCGAGGTCGTAGTCATCGTCGGCGTTGTAGGTCAGCACGCCGACGACGGTGTTCCTCGACTCGTACCACACCGTGAAGGTGTCGTCGCCGTGGTCGAGCATCCGGCAGCGTTCGTACCCGTCGCCCCAGGCATGGTACTTCAGGGTTGCATCGCCGATGGTGGTCCAAAAGCCCGGCACCGCATCCCATTTCATCTGCTGTCCCGCCGCGCACGCCCCGGCGGTCGACCCCTGATCGTCCGCGTCCTGCCAATGCTCGGTGGCCACCGGCCGTCCGGCGACTTCGTGATGGGCCAGCGCGACGTCACCCGCGGCATACACACCCGGCACCGCGGTGGCCATGTCGGAGCCCACGACGACGCGGGACTCGTGCACCTTGAGACCCGCCTCGGCGGCGATCCGGCTCTGCGGCGCCACACCGATGGCCGCGAGCACCAGATCGCAGTCGATGGTGACGCCGTTGTCCAGGCGCACACCCACCTCCGTGATTTCTTCGACGGTGACCCCGCCGACGTGTCGGGCGCCCGCGTCGCTCACGAAATCGCGCAACCGCGCGGCGGCCTCGCTGCCGAGTCGCTTCTGTTGCGGGAGTTCCGACGGCGCAACGATAGTCACCGCGATCCCGAGACGGGCCAATGATGCCGCCGCCTCACAGCCGATGAACCCCGATCCGATCACCACCGCGGACGAGGCCTTTTCGGCCGCAGTGCGCAGCCTGTTGGCGTCGGCCAGCGAGCGCAACAACAGCGCGCGTTCTCCACCGGGAAACGGCGGGCTAACGGGTGCCGCGCCGCAGGCCAGGATCAAGGTGTCATAGCCGTAGCGCTGGTTGCCGGCGAACACGGCGCGGTCGGCAAGATCCAACCGATCGACCCGCGCTCCGCCGATTAGGTCGATCGTCCGGTCGCCAAACCACCGCGCCGGATGCAGCTCGACGTCGTCTGTCTCACCGCGCAGGAATTCCTTGCTGAGCGGTGGCCGGGCGTATGGCGGGTCGATGTCGGCGCTGACGATCCGCACCGGCGTGTCGGCGTCGTGTTCACGAAACGCTTCTGCCGCGGCGACACCGCAAGGTCCGCTGCCCACGATGACGACTCCCAATTGGCTCATCCCCGGGTGGTACCCGTGCTGGGTGGGCTGAACCCTGGGTCCCAGCGACGCTGTTTCGACGGGTGCGAGACGGGTATCGCCCCCACATGAAGGCTGTTACCTGGCACGGCAAGCGCGATGTACGGGTGGAATCGGTGCCCGATCCCAAAATCGAGCAGTCCACCGATGCCATCATCGAAGTCACATCGACCAACATCTGCGGATCCGACTTGCACCTGTACGAGATCCTCGGTGCTTTCATGAAACCCGGGGACATCCTCGGACACGAACCCATGGGCATCGTGCGGGAGGTCGGCACCGAAACGGGCGACCTGCGGGTGGGGGACCGGGTGGTCATCCCGTTCCAAATCTCCTGCGGCAGTTGCCACATGTGCAAGGAGCAGCTCTACACCCAGTGCGAGACGACCCAGGTACGCGAACAGGGCATGGGGGCGGCGCTGTTCGGTTATTCGGAGCTCTATGGCGAAGTCCCCGGCGGACAGGCCGAGCTGCTGCGTGTCCCGCAGGCACAGTTCACTCACATCAAAGTCCCTGTGGGACCGCCGGATTCGCGGTTCGTGTACTTGTCGGACGTGCTACCCACCGCGTGGCAGGCGGTCGACTACGCCAATATCCCGGCCGGCGGTTCCGTGACCGTGCTCGGCCTGGGTCCGATCGGGGATATGGCCGCGCGCATCGCCGATCACCTGGGCTATCGCGTCATCGCCGTTGACCTGGTGCCCGAGCGGCTGGGCCGCGCGGCGAAGCGCGGTATTCACACCATCGATTTGGGGCGGCTGGACGGCTCGCTCGGTGACGCGATCCGCGACCTGACCGATGGACGGGGAACCGACTCGGTCATCGATGCGGTCGGCATGGAGGCGCACGGCTCGCCGGCGGCCAAACTCGCGCAGCAGGTTGCCGGGTTGCTGCCTGACGTGCTGGGCAAGCGGGTCATGCAAACCGCCGGCGTGGACCGGTTGTCCGCCCTGTATTCCGCCATCGACATCGTGCGACGCGGTGGAACTATTTCGCTGATCGGCGTTTACGGCGGGATGGCCGACCCACTACCGATGCTCACCCTGTTCGACAAGCAACTGACCCTGCGGATGGGCCAGGCGAACGTCAAGCGCTGGGTCGACGACATCATGCCGCTGCTGACCGACGACGACCCGCTCGGCGTCGACGACTTCGCCACGCACGTGCTGCCGCTTGACCAGGCCCCGCACGCCTACGACATCTTCCAGAAGAAGCAAGACGGTGCGGTGAAGGTCATACTCAAGCCGTGATCGCTTATGCCTCACGGCTTTACGGTTAGCATCGCCGACGCTTTTATCCGACCGCAGTTTGGCGCCCACGCACGCAGGGTATTGATTGCGCCATGACCACCGCAGACGCCCTCGCTCCCACGCCCACCGGAGAGGTGTGGCCGGGCAGGGCCTACCCGCTGGGCGCGACCTACGACGGCGCGGGCACCAACTTCGCCGTGTTCAGCGAGGTGGCCGAGCAGGTGGAGTTGTGCCTGTTCGACGCCGAAGGCACGGAGAGTCGTGTCCCCTTGCCGGAGATCGACGGCTTCATCTGGCACGCCTACATTCCCAACATCGAACCGGGCCAGCGTTACGGCTACCGCGTGTACGGTCCGTACGACCCGGCCGCGGGACTCCGGTGCAACCCGAACAAGCTGCTGGTGGACCCGTATTCGAAAGCCATCGACGGGTCGTTCGAGTGGAACCAGTCGCTGTTCAGCTATAACTTCGGCGATCCCGACAGCCGCAACGACGACGACTCCGCTGCCAGCATGCCCAAGTCGGTGGTGATCAACCCCTACTTCGACTGGGGCAACGACCGCCCGCCGGACCACCAATACGCCGATACGGTCATTTACGAAGCGCACGTCAAGGGACTGACCCAGACGCACCCGGATATCCCCGAGCCGCTGCGCGGCACCTATGCCGCGGTGGCGCACCCGGTCATCATCGAGCACCTCAAGAGTCTCGGCGTCACGGCCATCGAGCTGATGCCTGTGCACCACTTCGCCAACGATTCCACTCTGGTGGAAAAGGGGTTGTCGAACTACTGGGGCTACAACACGATCGGATTCTTCGCGCCCGACTTCAAGTACTCGAGCTCGCCGACGCCGGGCGGGCAGGTGCAGGAGTTCAAGGCCATGGTGCGCTCGCTGCACGAAGCCGGCATCGAGGTCATCCTCGACGTCGTCTACAACCACACGGCGGAGGGCAACCACTTGGGCCCGACCCTGTCGATGCGCGGCATCGACAACGCCGCGTATTACCGCCTGGTCGATGACGACAAGCAGTACTACATGGACTACACCGGCACCGGCAACAGCCTCAATGTCGGCCATCCGCATGCGCTGCAGCTGATCATGGACTCGCTGCGCTACTGGGTGACCGAGATGCATGTCGACGGCTTCCGTTTCGATTTGGCCTCGACGCTGGCCCGCGAGTTTTACGACGTCGACCGCCTGGCAACGTTTTTCGAACTCGTGCAACAGGATCCGACGGTCAGCCAGGTGAAGCTCATCGCCGAGCCGTGGGACGTCGGCCCGGGGGGATACCAGGTGGGCAACTTCCCGCCGCAGTGGACCGAGTGGAACGGGAAGTATCGCGACACCGTCCGCGACTTCTGGCGCGGCGAGCCCGCCACCCTCGACGAGTTCGCCTACCGGCTCTCCGGATCGGCGGATCTCTACGAGCACACCGCGCGGCGGCCGGTGGCGTCGATCAACTTCGTCATCGCCCACGACGGCTTCACGCTGCGCGACCTGGTCTCCTACAACGAGAAGCACAACGAAGCCAACGGCGAGGACAACAACGACGGCGAGAGCCACAACCGGTCCTGGAACTGCGGAGTGGAGGGCCCCACCGATGACGAGCAGGTCAACGCGCTGCGCGCGCGGCAGCAGCGCAACTTTCTGACCACGCTGCTGCTGTCCCAGGGGGTGCCGATGATCTGTCACGGCGACGAGCTCGGGCGCACCCAGAACGGCAACAACAACGGCTACTGCCAGGACAACGAGCTCACCTGGATCGACTGGGAGAGCGCAGACACGGGCCTGCTCGAATTCACCCGGTCGATCTCGGCGCTGCGGGCCGAGCACCCGGTGTTCCGCAGACGCCGGTTCTTCTCCGGCAAGCCGTTGGGCCGCCGCGGTCAGGACGGACTTCCGGACATCGCCTGGTTCACCCCCGAGGGCGCCGAGATGACGGACGAGGACTGGGGCGCCGGATTCGCCAAATCGGTCACCGTGTTCCTCAACGGTCATGGCATCCCCGACCGCGATGCTCGGGGCCAGCGGGTGCTCGACGACTCCTTCCTGCTGTGCTTCAACGCCCACTATGAGCCGATCGAATTCACGTTGCCACCA
Source organism: Mycobacterium sp. 1165178.9 (assembly GCF_001673555.1). Lineage (GTDB taxonomy): Bacteria > Actinomycetota > Actinomycetes > Mycobacteriales > Mycobacteriaceae > Mycobacterium. The sequence continues at coordinate 24,962 of NZ_LZMB01000530.1, forward strand.
AAGGAATTCGGTGCCTCTTGGCAGGTTGTCGTCTTTACCGGACCCGATGAGACCACGCCTGCCGATGAAGTGCCCGGGGGAGGCACATTCACCGTCGACGCGCATACCGCCGTGGTGCTGCAGGCACCCGACGGCGGCTGAACACCTTGACACAAACCCGCCCGAACGTTACGTAACGCGCCGCCTGCCGATACGCTGTGGCTGCAGCGAGGTCGTTACAGGAGAGGGCGAATATGTCAAGGACAGTGGTGATCGGCGCTTCCAGTGGGCTGGGGCGTTGCATAGGCGTCGGCCTTGCGCAGCGAGGCGATAACGTCGCGCTGCTCGCCCGGCGCCGGGAGCGCATCGAAGCTGCGGCCAAGGACGCCGGCCGGAACGCGATCGCCATCGAGTGTGATGTCACCGAGCAGGCATCCTGCCGCACGGCCATCGACCGTGCCGCCGACGCCCTCGGCGGCATCGACAACATCGTCTACACACCCGCGGTCGGGCCGCTGGTCCGGATGGTGGACACCGACGCCGATACGTGGCGGCGCATCTTCGACACCAACGTCATCGGCGCGTCGTTGGTGACGGCCGCGGCGGTGCCGCACCTGACCGCGTCGGCCGGCAAAGCGGTTTACCTGTCCTCCGACGCTGGCACCTTCGGGCCTCCGTGGCCGGGTCTGGGCGCGTACGGCGTCAGTAAGGCCGCCCTGGAACGGCTCGTGGAAGCGTGGCGGGCCGAACACTCCGACATCGGCTTCACCAACCTGATCGTCGGGGAGTGCGCGGGTGGCGAGGGCGACGGCCAAACCGGCATGAACGAGGGCTGGGACATCGACCTCGCGATGAAAGCGGTGCCCCTGTGGTCGGCGCGCGGCTGCATGCCCGGAAAGCTGATGCCCGTCGAGGACCTCGTCGACGTCGTCCACACCATCCTGCGCACCAACGCCTCGACATCGATGCCGCTCGTGGTGGCCCGGGGGGCTCCGGCCAGCCCCGCCGCCTTCGCCGAGGCCAACCAGTCTTAAGCGCGGCCGAGCTTCTCCTTGGCGAGGTCGGTGAGGAAGCGCGCCGTCGACGTGGGCCGGAAGGCCAGGGCCGCCTCGGTGAGCGCGTCACGTGAGTTGGTGGGCAGATCGATGTCGGCGGCGGCGACATTGAATTCGAGCTGCTCGACGCTGGACGCGCCGGGGATGGCCACCACGCCCGGATAGCTGATCAGCCAGGCCAGTGCCACCTGCGCGGGCTTGGCGTCGACGTCCTTGGCGACGTCGCGCAACAGCTGCAGCAGCGGCTCGACCCGGCGCAGGTTTTCGGTACCGAACAGCGAGTTCACCGCCCGCACGCCACCGGGACGGTTGTCGACACCGTACTTGCCGCCGAGCAGTCCCTGTTCCAGAGGGCTATAGGCGATCACGATGCGGTTCTCCCGCTCGGCGAACGGCACCAGGTTCTTCAGCGCCTTCGGGAAGGCGAGCGAGAAATGCACCTGGTTGCTGATCACCGGCCGGCCGAGCGCGGCGTCGGCCTTCTGCCACCGCTGCAGCGAATAGTTCGAGACGCCGGCCGCGCCGATCTTGCCGCTGTCGAGCAGATCGCGCATGCCCGGCATGATCACCGAATCCGGCACCACCGGGTTGGGCTGGTGAATCTGGTACAGCGGGATGCGGTCCAGCCCGAGCCGCTGCGCGCTGGCCCGGGCGCGCTGCTTGACCACGGCGGGGAAGGGAGCGATCGGCATGATCTTGCTGGCAACCGCGACGTCCGCGCGCTCGTCGCCGAGGGCCTCGCCCAGGATCCGTTCACTCTTGCCCAGGCCGTACACCTCGGCGGTGTCGAACAGCGTGACCCCCAGCGCACGGGCGCGGCGCACGATGTCGCCCGCCGCGCCCGCGGCGTAGCTCTCCCCGTAACCCCATTCGCGCGAACCGAACTGCCAGGTGCCCAGGCCGATCCGGCTGACCCGGCCGACCCCGCCGACATCCACAAATTTCATTGGCTCAGCGTAGTGGCGACCGCAATCGCGGCGGAGCCGGGCGCTGCGGGTCGCCACGCATGAGCCGGCCGGCGATCGCAAGCGCGGGCCGCTCAGCCGGGAATCTTGCCGAGGATGTAGTTGGCGATGCTGACCGCGGCCGCGCGGGGCGGCCCACTATCCGTCGTGCCGTTGGCGGACACGTTCAGGTCGATGACGACGTTCGCCTTGGCCGCGATCGCCCGTGCCGAGCGCACCTGGATGGCCTTGGGCGTCAGATCCAGGGTGGTGATGCCGTTGCCGGCATCGGCGGGCGCGCTCAACGACATCGCGATCGGCTGTCCGCCGGGAGCGGTCACGGTGACGGTATAGCCGCCGCACTGGTGCCATCCGGACAGCAAGCCGGCCAGCTGCGCCTGGGCGGCAGGCGGATCGCGGAACGCCGCCACGCCCTGGATGACCTGCATTGATTTCAGCATGCTGCGCGTGTCGGTGAATTGCCCGGCGTGATATCCGGCCAGCGCCCCCGGGGTGTAGGCGTCCGGGCTGCCGGCGGCGATGCTTCCCCAGCACTCCGGCCGGTCGATGCTGCCTTCATCGGCGGGCCGGCCGGGACTGTTCCAGGTCGGCCCGACGTCGAGGTTCGCGTCGCCGGTGATGTCTCGCAGGGCATCGAGCCCGGGTAGCAGCGTGGCGACCGTCTCCGGTGGGACCGTGGGCGGCGGGGGCCCGGCCGCCGTGCTGGAACCGGGAGGCGTCCGGTGCGTGGAGGTCGAACCGGCCAGCGTGGCCCACCCGGCGAGGGCGACAACCGCCAACAGGATGAAGATGTACGACAGCGTCACGCCCACCAGCGCACGATCGCGGCCGAGTTCGCCGGAGCGGCGGATCTGCGCGAGGCCGAGGTGTCCCAGGATCGCTCCCGCGGGCGCGAAGAGGAACGCGAAAACCAGCGACAGCGTCGCCATAGTGTTGACCGGCGGGCGGTAGGGCGGCGCCGCGGGGGGCCGTGCCGCGAAGGGCGACGCCGTGAAGGGTGACGGCGCCATGGCAGGTAGCTCCTCTTCGGGCAGCTCCTCCTCGGGCGGCGGGAGGCGGCCAAGCGGGTCATAGCTCAGCGGGTTTTGCCAATACGGGTCCGGCGGGTTGGTCACCCCGGCGCCTCCTTAGCGGGGAGAACCTGCCCGAAATGTAGCCGACGAGGGCGTCTGGGAAAACCCGTCACAGGCGCGGTTTGGCGATGCCGACCACATAGGGCGCCTGTGCGAAGGTCAGGTAGACGCGATGCGGCCCCACGGCCATGCCCGAGAGCTGGGCCGTCCGGGCGGCGGGAGGCAGCCCCGACCGGTAATCGATGGTGCGCAACACGGGGATGTGACCGTCCGGAAAGCCGGTGAAGCTTGCCGTCTCCAGCGCCACCAGTTCGCGGTCGGTGGCGGCATAGATCCTGGTGTCGTCAGTGCCGAGTTCGCGGATCGGCGACGGTAATCGCGTGCTGGCCCGCACCTCCAATCCCTTTCCGCCGCGGCGCGAGTCGACGGCGCGCAGTGTGTCGTCGTCGTGGCCGGCCACGTAGCTGCGTGTTATCGCGGTGCCGTCACCAGCCGAGACCGCGACGTCGAAGTCCAGAGAGCCGCGTTCCACCGCGGGCGACGACGTGCCCTGATAGTGCCGGATGCCCGACGGTCCGAACAGGTGGTAGTCGAGCTCGCGGCCGCGATTGGCGCCGTCGATGGCGTCCGCGCTCGTGCCGGTGATCGCGGTGGGGAGCTTGCGGTAGCCGTACTGATCCACCGGCGTCACCGCCTTCCCGTCCGCCGACAGCGCCAGCAGCATCCGCAATCCCGCATCCTCGGTCAGGTAGGCGGGCGCCGGTCCCGCGTCGAAATCGTGGACCTGGCGCAAACTTTCGAGGTCGACCTCCGCCACCCTGCTGCGGTCGGGTTGCGGCACGAACACCACGCGCTCGTCTTTCCGGCTGATCTGCAGATTGCGTCCGGCCGCCATGGGCGCGGAGAAACGGGTCTTGGCTCGGTCGCCGTGATCGCCCGCGCTGACCTCGGCCAATCGGTCATCATCGGTGAGCGCGACCAGCGCGTGCATGCGGTACGACCACACCGGCTCGTGCAACGCCGCACCGACCCGCCAGAGTTCGACGTCGGGCTTGGATTCCAGCGACGCTGCGGGGTGTGAACAGCCCGTGGTCAGCGCAGCCGTCGCGACCACGCCGACGACTCCGCAGCGCAGCGCAGCCCGGATGCGCTGGCTAGTGCGGGAATCCATTCCGGCGCCCATCGACCGTGAGTTCCTTTCGCTGTTTTTCCAGGACATACCCCGCGAGGCGACGACCACACCCCGTTTGCCGCTCGAATTCGTCGGGTAGTCGTTCACGGAGCGCGCACAGTCTTGCGTGTCGAACCAAGGTAGGGAGGGACGCCGCCCCCGGCGTGGTACCCCCGCTCGGTGGGGGGCGGGGGTACCACGCCACACTTCAAAAGTCCATGGCCGCAACATCGAACGCACCCGGGGCCGCCCGCTACCTTCCAGAGGAGCGGGACCTCGACGCGCTGCGCGATGCGGCCGAAACATGCCATGGCTGCTCGCTTTTCGAGGATGCCACCCAGACGGTGTTCGGCAACGGGCATCCGGGGGCGCCGATCATGCTTGTGGGCGAACAACCCGGCGACCAGGAGGACCGCGCCGGCGAGCCGTTCGTCGGGCCGGCCGGGCGGCTCCTCGACCGGGCCCTCGCGGACGCCGGCATCGACCCGGCGCTGGTATATGAGACCAATGCGGTAAAGCACTTCAAATTCACCCGCAAGGGCGGCAAACGACGGATCCACCAGAAGCCCGGCCGCATCGAGGTGGTCGCTTGCCAGCCATGGCTGATCGCCGAGATCGAGGCGGTGCGGCCCCAGGTGATCGTGTGCCTGGGCGCTACGGCCGCACAATCATTGCTGGGAACCACTTTTCGCGTGTCCACCCAGCGCGGCCAACAACTGCGGCTGCCTTCATCCCTCGGTGTGGACGTGACACCCGAGCCGATCGTTGTGGCGACGGTACACCCCTCGTCGGTGTTGCGCGACCGCAGCGACCGTCATGACGAGGTGTACAAGGCGTTCGTCGACGACCTGCGCAGCGCGGGCACAGGGCTGGCCGCGCGCGAATAGTCGCCCGCGGGGTCAGCTCTTCTTGTGCGGCAAGAACTCCTGCGCCTTGGTCTTCAGGCCGACCTTGACGAAGCCCACCCGATCTTCGTCCCCGGAGAGCACCGCCGCGGTCGCCGACTTGAACTGCTCCCAAGTGGCGTGCGGCGGGATGGGCGGCATGTCGGGGTCGGTGTAGACGTCCAGCACGGTGGGACGGTCCGCCGACAGCGCCTGGCGCCACGCGTCCGACAATTCCTCGGGATCCTTGATGGCCAAGGCGTTGAGCCCGAGGCTGGCCGCGAACGCTGCGAAGTCGATGTCGGGAAGGTTTTGCGACTCAGCGAATTTCGGCGCGCCGGCCATGGCTCGCATTTCCCAGGTGACCTGATTCAGGTCGTTGTTGTGCAGGATCGCGACGATCAGGCGGGGGTCTTTCCATTCGTTCCAGTACCGCTTGATCGTGATCAGTTCGGCCATGCCGTTCATCTGCATGGCGCCGTCACCGCTGAACACGATGACAGGCCGGTCCGGGTGGCCGAACTTGGCGCCGATGCCGTACGGGACCCCGGGGCCCATGGTGGCAAGCGTGCCCGACAGCGAGCCCCGCATGTTGCCGCGGAAGCGCAGATTGCGCGCGTACCAGTTGGCCGCCGAGCCGGAATCGGCTGCGACGATGGCATTGTCGGGCAACTGTGGCGACAGCTCGGAGAACAGCCGAAGCGGATTGACCGGGTGGGCGCTGACCATCGCTTCCTTGTCCATGGTCTCCCACCAGCGGGCCACGGTCTTCTCGATGCCCTCGCGCCACGAGCGGTCGTCCTTGCGGCGCAGGTGCGGGATCAGCGCCCGCAGAGCGGTCTTCGCGTCGGCAACCAGGTTGACCTCGTACGGGTAGCGCATGCCGATCATCCGGCCGTCGACGTCGATCTGCACCGCGCGGGCCTGACCGAATTCCGGCAGGAACTGCGTGTACGGGAAGCTGGAGCCGACGGTCAACAGCGTGTCGCAGTCTCGCATCATCTCGTAGCTCGGCCGTGTCCCCAGCAAGCCGATCGAGCCGGTGACCCAAGGCAATTCGTCCGACAGCACGTCCTTGCCCAACAACGCCTTTGCCGCGCCCGCGCCGAGCAGGTCGGCGACTTCGGCGAGTTCTTGGTGGGCACCGCGGGCGCCGGTGCCCACCAGCATGGCGACCTTCTTGCCGGCGTTGAGCACGTCGGCGGCGCGCGCGATGGCGGTGTCGTCGGGGGCGATGTCCGGGTACTCGATGCCCAGGCTGGAGGGCACCATCTTGAACGCGTGTTCGGGCGGCGAGTAGGGCAACTCCTGGACGTCACTGGGGATGATCAGCGCCGTCGGGGCCCGCTGGGTCATCGCGATCCGGATCGCGCGGTCCAGCACGTTGGGCAATTGTTCGGGAACGGTGACCATTTGGACGTAGTCGCTGGCGACGTCCTTGAAAAGGGTAAGCAGGTCGACTTCCTGCTGGTAGTTGCCGCCCATCGCGCTGCGGTTGGTCTGGCCGACGATGGCCACCACCGGAACGTGGTCGAGCTTGGCGTCGTAGAGGCCGTTGAGCAGGTGGATCGCGCCCGGGCCCGAGGTGGCGGCGCAAACCCCGACCCGGCCGGTGAACTTCGCGTAGCCCACCGCTTCGAAAGCGCTCATTTCCTCGTGGCGCGACTGGATGAACTTCGGCTTGTTGTCCGCGCGTCCCCACGCCGCAAGCAGGCCGTTGATGCCGTCGCCGGGGTACCCGAATACGTGTTCAACGCCCCACGCCCGCAAGCGCTCCAGCAGATAGTCGGAAACCTCTTTTTTGGACATGCTTTTCCCTCCTCGGCAGACGGTTCTACAGCGCTTGCGGATGGGCGTGTGTGGCTATTGTTTGAACCACCTGCATGGCAGTGGCATCGAATCGCGGACCAACCGATAGCGGCCGCCGCTGACAGACGTGACCCATGCAGGCTGCCGCGAGGGCGGCTTGGGCACTTCCCACACGAGCCTGGTTACCCCGATTAACCGGCGTTATTCGGCTGGTCAGGCGACTCTCAGCCAGTTTTCAGCTGGCGAATGGTTCACGCCGATTCGGGCAGGGCAGACGATTCGCCGGCGCTGTGGCCCTTGGCTACTCGCCGGATCAGCATGCGGGTGGCCTTGTCCAGGATCTCCTGAGCCACGTCGGGTCTGCGGGCGCGCCCGGCACGGCGCACCGCCGCGGCGATGGTCAGTCCCTGCTCGTAACCCGTGACCACGCGGGGGTCGACGTAGGAACCGCGCGCGACCGCCGGGGTGTTGCCCAGCTCCTCGGCCACTTCTTTCATCACCGCAGATTCAATGCGTTTGGCGATCCGCCGGGATACCGCCGGGTCGGCGTCGGCGAAGGCCGCGGCGGCCAGCACCGTCCCATGCCACGTCCGCAGGTCTTTGACGGTGTAGTCGTCGCCGGCCAGTTCCTTGAAGCGCTCGTTTAGGTCGGCGGCTCGGACATCGAGCCAGCCGGATGAGGTGCGGCACACCAACAATCGCTCAGTGCGGTCAGGACGGCGCGTCAATGCGCGCACCGCGCGGACCACTTCGGGATCCTTGATTTCCACGGACCGACGAACTCCGCTCTTGGCCGGAAAATCGAACTCGACCGCGTCACGCCGGACCACCACGTGGCTACACAACAGGGTGGACAGTCCGTAAGACTCGTTTTCCTCGGCGTATTGCTCGCCGCCGGCGCGAAAATAACCGCGATCGAGCAGCCGTAGTGCCAGCGCCAGTACCCGCTTGCGGGTCAAGCCCTTGCGCGCCAGATCTTTGGCGATCTCGGCACGCCACGCCGGCAGCCGCGTCGACAGTTCCAGCACGCGGTCGAACTTCTCCTCGGCGCGTTCCTGCTGCCAGGCGGAGTGGTAGAGATACTGCCGCCTGCCCGCGGCGTCCACGCCCACAGCCTGAATGTGGCCGTTGCTATACGGAGCAATCCACACGTTCTTCCAGGCCGGTGGAATGACCAGATCCTTGATGCGCTGCAGGGTTTCCGGGTCGGACAGCGCCTTGCCATCCGGCCGGTAATAGGAGAAGCCTTTACCGCGACGCTTGCGCGTGATACCCGGCTTGCTCAGCACGCTCCGGCGCAGCCGCATTGTCGTCCTCCAATTTTGGTAGCTGACTGCACAATTACCCGTCGGAGAAGTTGTTCACACAGTGGAAAGCGCCGCGGACGTGGAACGACCCGCCACAGCGCTGTGGCGGGTCGTCCCGGACCGGGATCAGCCGGCCATGAACTCTTGGTAAGCCGACTCCAGGTTAGGCGGCAGGGCGGTGACATTGCACTGCCGTTCGGTGTCGCCGATCGGCGCCAGGATGCCGCGCAGGTCGTAGTACTCCTGCGGGTGGCCGGTGAAGTAGCCGCGCAGGCTCGATTCAGCCTCCGGCCGCGGCTGCCCGTAGGCGGCCGTCACCACCTGGTTCGCACCCGGATGCGCGGCCAGATACTGCTCGGCCGAGCCCTGTACCGAAGACACGGTGTTGTTCACACCGGCTGGGCTGCAGTCGGGCGCCGCGGCCGCCGATGGCGCGCCGACGATGCCCATCGCGATTCCCCCGAGCAGACAGCCGGCACTGATCCCGGCCATTTTTCGGCGCGCGACAATACTGCTGATTTTCATGATGTGATGTCCTTCGAAACGAAATGATTTCTCTGCAAGAGGCTCCCGGTCCTCGAAATCCAAAGTAGCGGAAGCCGACAGTGGCAGTATTCGCCGACGACGAACGCCGGAGGCCGCTACCCGCCTTTAGGGGTCGTTTGCTAAGCGAACGATCAAAGGATTGATGAATTCCTAAGAGAACGGCCGGGATTTTAGGGAATCGTCAGCGGGATCGTGACGGAATCGTTATTTGGAGCCGGGGCCAAAGTGAGGTTTGGAGCCGTTGCCGTCCGCGCAATGGTGGCCATTGGTGCTGGGCGGTGCCAGCGTCTGCAGCCACGTCTCGACATCGGGGCCCACGACGACGACTGCCTGACCGGAAGCCAGCAGCGCGCCCGTGCCCAGTGCGACGACCGCGGGTTCTACAACTCGCACCTGGCGGCTATCACCTTGCTGGGCAAGCAGTTTGGATGTTAGCTCGGGTAACCGGATAACGTCCGGGCCGGTAATGGTGCGCGGTGCGGGTATCTGCCCCAGGGCCGCCTCGACAATCACGTCGGCGACGGTGTCCGCGGCGATGGGTTGAATCAGCCAATCCTCGACGATCACCTCGTTGGTGTTACAGGTCACCGCGTCGTGGTTGGTCGCGAATTCGTACCACTGTGTCGACTTGACGATCGTCGTCGGTACCGGACCGTCGAGCAGGATGTCCTTGGCCTTCCGCTTGGCTTCGTAATAGGGGAAGCCGTCGAACACGGGGTCCTCGATTCCGGCGATCGTCGACATCACCAGGCGCTGAACTTCTTGCGTGGCACACGCGCCCGCGAGATTGCGGGAGGCCGCCGCCAGGGTCTGCCCGATGTCGGACCTGCCATCGGGAGGCACCGGATTGGATACGTCGATGGCGACGTCGACGCCCTTGAGGGCCCGCGAAAGGCCTGGCCCGTCGAACAGATCGACGCCATGCTCACGCGAGATCTCTACTACGGCGACGTCGCGCGACCTCAGCCGGGCGACGATTCGGGAGCCGGCGGTACCGGTCGCTCCAATTACGGCGATAGTAGTCAGTGCTCTCACCCCTTCGGGCTGCTACTACCCGGCGAAGACTCGTTCAAACTGACCGATTCGGTCGGCGGATACGTGACGTCCAGCCGCGGCCGCGGCCGTCGTGATCATGCACACCTAGATGTGCTCGCTGTGCAGGCGTAATGCCCACCCCGGGCGTTTGAGGGGCCGTGCGGCGGGAACGCCCTAGGTGCCATCGAGCGCAAGCTCAGTAATCACAGAGGGAGGTAAACCCATGGGGGATGACAAGAGCGGGCCGGAGGAAGCGGTTAAGGGCACCGTCGAGGGTGTGAAGGGAAAGGCCAAAGAGGTCGGCGGGGCAGTGCTGGGCCGCGACGACCTGCACCGCGAGGGCCAGGCTCAGCAGGACAAAGCCGACGCCCAACGCGATGCGGGCAAGAAGGAAGCCGAGGCTGAGTCGGCGCGGGCCGGCGCCGACGCGGCCGAAGAGCGGCAGAAGAAGAACCAGTAGGCCACCGGCAAAGAGGCTCGGTCCGATCTTCGGGCCGGGCCTCTTTCGCGCGTAAAGAATGCCGACGACGTCGATGGCCACTCGCACGGTTTTAAAACGCCCTACCGGGTAATCCCGGCCTGAAGCCGCCTTTCGGCGCGTGTGCCCGCGGTTAGCGAGGTGACAGATGAGCTTGCGCGATCGGGTGTCCAGTGTGCTCGCCTTTTTACGCGCGGACTATCCCAGGTGTGCTCCCGACGTCGGGTACGCACCGCTCCTGGCGCTGCTGCCGCGCCGAATGTCCGATGACGAACTCGTCGCCACCGTGAGACTTCTTACGCGCCGACGGCCCGCCATCGACAGCGCCGACGTCGGCGTGGAAATCATCGGGGTCACCGACGAGATGCCTTCCGCCGCCGACATCGAGCGAGTTCTGGTCGCGATGCAATCCCGCCGCCACGACGGCTGAACGCTCAGGTCCGCTGCAAATCCACCACCAGCGGACGATGGTCGGAAATGGTCATCTGGTCGGATGCCACGGCGCCCCCGCGCAGCTGGTGGTCGTCGGTCAAGATGTGGTCGAGCTGGCGATTCGGCGTGTCCGCTGGAAACGTTTGGGCGGCAGCCAACGCCCGCATGCCCGACCAGCGGCGCACCGCCTTCGGGGTCATGTTCAAGTCCCCGGTCAACAACCGCGGCCCGGAAAAGCCTCGCAGGTCATGAATCAGTCGGCGCAGCTGGCGCCGGTTCCAGCCCGGAACAAAGGACAGGTGGGTGTTGGCCACCGTGAGTTCGCCCAGCGGGGTGTGCATCTGCGCGATGACCGCCGCGCGCGGCTCCTCGTTGACGACCATGACCCGATTGGGTCCCGGGAGGTACATCGGAAACCGCATCGGTATGCGGGGGAGCCGCACCACCTGCCAACTCGTGACGGGGTATCGGGACAGCAACGCGATCCCGTACGCGGCGGTGCCGGGCTGCTCGCGGCCCGTGGCGGCCATCCAGGTGGCCCCCGGCGTACCCGAAATCGCTGCCACGAACCGATGTTCCACCGCGCCCATGGCGTCGGCCGCCGCGGCGGTCAGGTCGGCGCGCTCGGAGCGGGGCTGATCACAGTCGACCTCCTGCAAGCTGAGCACGTCCGGATCGAGGCGGCGTACGCAGTCACGCAGCCGCTCGACGACCACGCCGTCACCGACGGTGCGTCCATGCAAGATGTTGAACGTCGCCACACGCATAGGCTTTCTGCCTACCCCTTTTCCCCTCGTGCAGTAACCGCGCCAGTGGATCAGCGCGCGCCGGGCACCCCCTCGCGCCCGGCCACCGACAGGCCGTCGCCGGTGTCGAACACTTCGATGACAACATCGCTGTCGCGGTAACGGCCCAGCGATATCAGCCCCGGCGTTTGCGCGATGACGCCGTGGGCCGCGTCCCCGGTGAGCGGATAATCGGCCACGGGGTGGCGCCAGTGCGCGGCAACGACATTGGCGCCAGGCGCCAGCCTCGGACACTCCCGCCGCAAGACCTCGGCCAGGGTCTCGGGCTCCAGGTAGTAGGCAACCTCGCTGAGCACCAGCAGGTCGAAGGGCCCGGTCGGCCACGGCGAGTCCAGCGAGGAGCGGATCAGCGTGACCCGCTCGCGGCAGCCTGCTTCGCGCAGCCGGGCATCCGCGCTGCGTAGCGCCGCCTTGGCGACGTCCACCGCAGTCAGATGGTCACAGCGCTGTGCCAACTGCGCGGTGAGTGTCCCAATCGAGCAGCCGGGCTCGAATCCGTGTCGGTAGCGGCGTTGCGGCAGTAGCCCAAGAGTGATCGCGTACTTGCGTTGTTCGTACCACCGGGTCGAAAGCTGCCACGGATCCTCCGTGCCGGCATACATCTCGTCGAAGTAAACATCCGGCAGCCGTGCGGTCACCGAAACACGACCTCGCCCACCGCGAGCAGCCGCGCCAGCACGTAGCCCGGCAAGATGGGCGCCGATTGGCTTGTAGTGGGCTCAAACTGACTTCGATAGAAGTGCGCGGCGCGACGCTTGCGCTCGGTCGCCCAGCCGGGAGCCGGTACGGAACACGCCGAGTCCCACGGCACCGCCGGATCCGCCGGAAGTGCCCAGTGCCACATCCACACTGGGTATTCCAGCAGCGTGGCGCCGGTGCGCGCACATGCTGCGGAGGCCGCCCGCCCCACGGCCTCATGGTCCGGATGGCCATCGCCCCGCCACGTCGCCGCGCACCAGGTCGCAGCACCGGCGGCCGCGAGGATTTCTGTCAGCAGCTCGGTGAGCTTGTCCTCGCAATCGGTCAGCTCACCGTCAGGCAACCCCAGCGATATCGGCGGAGGCGTACCGAAAAGTCTTGTGGCTCTCCGTAATTCGTACCTGCGGGTGGTTTCCATGCGAAGACGGTCCGAAGCCGACGCACCGGGGTGCGCGCCTCCGCCGTCGCTGACCGAGACCACCTGAACGGGAACCCCCTGGGCGGTCAGCTGCGCGATCGTCGCGCCCAGGCCCAGAGTTTCGTCATCGGGGTGGGGGCCCACCACGATCAGCCGTGGGCACTCCGCCAGATCCAGGGCCGGTAGGGGCTCCTCCTCAAAAGCGGCCAGCCACAACGGAGCTGGAGTCCCGCCGTGAGTGAGCGGCTTGACCGCGAATCGGGCGCAGTTACCTGCCGGCAGGGTTTTCATGGGACCCCCGTCGCCCGTCGGCCCGCCAGCCGCCCCAGCTCGGCCAGATCACGCTCGGCGTGGCTTTGCCGGATGTAGATGCTAAGGTCGGCAACCCGTTGCGCGTGCCGGCCATCCTGGCAAAGCGGGCCGGGACCCAGCGCGCGTCCGGTGCGGGTGATGGCTTCGTCGACCGCGTGTTCCACCACCGTACGGACGCGCCGCGCCAGCAGTTGCGCCCTACCGGACCTGTCGAACGGGTCGTCGTCGACCTGGCTGGCCGCTGCGGCCAGTATCGCGTCGCTGGCGGCCAGCGCGGCATCCACGGCACCCAGATGTGCCAGTGAGTACGCATCCGCCGATTCACTTGCGGCACACCGATACAGGGGATCGGCGACCCTGCGGGCGCCACCAAGCCAGCAGGCGGCCACGCCGATGGCGCCGTGCCAGAATCCAGGCCGGGTCAGATAGTCACCGGGCTCGCCCACCGCGACTGCCTGGGCGTTGGTGAACTGGACCGGTCGGGTGTCGCTGCCGGCCATCCCTGCGTTCCACCAAGTGCTGGGCAACGCTTTGACCGTCGGGTCGGTCGCGGTCACCGCGAACAGGCCGCGTGTTCCGTTGTCGAGCCGCGCGGTCACCAGCGCATGCGTGCAGAACCCTGCGCCCGAGCACCACACCTTGGTGCCGTTCAGGGTGAAGGCACCGTCGGTGTTGGTAGCGGTCAGCGCCGCGTCCGGGGCCTCGGCCGCCCACACCCCCCACAGCTGTCCCGGTTCGGGCGGCTTTCCGCCCAGCTCGTGGAGTATCGCGACGGCATCGACGTGGGCCTCCGCGATCCTGGCCGCGACAATGTTGTCCTCGGCCAGCTGTGCCAGCCGCTGCCAGCGTTCGGCCGTCCGACCCGAGGCGGGCAGCGGTAACTCGAGTCGACCGGACTCCAGCCAATGCTCAACCAGCCCCGCGGTCACACGCAATCACCCGCCACCGTTCTCCCCATTTGCCTGAGGTGATGGGCGAACCCCAACGGGGCCCGAGCCTGGGTTCGCGCCGATGTGATCACCGATAGTTCGGTGTCTCGATGAATTTGGTAGCCAGCGGCCTCGAACCGCTCGACCAGGTCGACATCCTCGCCCGTCGGCAAGGAGCGGAAGCCGCCTACGCGCCAATACGCCTTGGCGCTGAAACCCATGTTGGCACCGTGGATGTGTTCATGATCGCCGTGTTTATCCGCGGGATCCGGTTGGTAGCGGCGCATGTAGCGGTCGACGACATCGGCATTGTGCTGCCGCCAATCGGTGACCCGAACGACGCCCAACACCATGTCCACGCCGGCACTAAGTTGGCGGACAAGCCAGCCGGGATCCACCCGACTGTCGGCGTCGGTCGTGGCGAACCAGCTTCTGGTGTCGCCGCGCAATAGTGAGCGGGCGTAATCGAAGCCGACCGCCCGGGATGTGCCGACGTTGTGCACGTCGACGCTGATGAAATGCACATCGGGCCCGTACTGGCCGGCCAGCTCATCGCTGCCGTCGTCGCAGCCGTCCAGCACCACCACGATCGTGACCGGAATCGGCGCGCACAGCGCGGCGGTAAGCACCGTGCGCAGGCATGCCGGCCACGGTCGTTTAACTTGTGGCGAACTGGGAAATCTCGGGGTTATGTCAACCGCCGTGTCATGCGCCTTTGACGCTGCCGCTGTTGTGATCCCCGCTCACAACGAGCGGGAAAAGTTGCCGGCATGCCTGCGCACGGTGCTTACCGCCGCGCTGTGCGCGCCGATTCCGGTCACGATCGTGGTGGTGCGTGACG
>NZ_LZMB01000531.1 GCF_001673555.1 Mycobacterium sp. 1165178.9
GCTCGTCTTCGACCGCGCCGCGATGCCGGACGATGGCCCCGTCAATGCGGTCACCGAAACCGAGCTTCGCGATGTCGTCTCGAAGTACTGGGTGGTCGACGAGATCCGGCCGGCGCGCATCCACGCCAACGTGCCCGAGAACTTCCTCGCAGGCTTTGCGGCCTTCGCCGGTGCCGACATTCGCGACGAGGACAACGGTCGTAAGTCCGTGGGCGCCTGGCTACTGTCCGCGCACCTCGGCTGACGGCACACCGGAGCGTGCAAGCTGGGCGACTGGGTCCGCCCGGTACTGCTGGACGGGCTGGCCGTCTTGCTTCGCGAGCCGCTGGACAATGGAAGCAGAACGTGGCGAACGGCGCCGCGCGCGGTGGTCAAACAGTACTGATCGCGGCAGCGCCGTGAGCAGCGCAATCGGCATCGACCGATTGGCCCGGGTTTCGACGCCCGTCATTCGGGAGACCCTGATTGAAAGCAGCGCAGACGTTCAGAGGAGATCTCGGTGGATCAGCAAGTCAACTTCGACCCGCCCGCGGCGCCCGAGGACGCCCGCAAGGCGACCGAGGAGCAACGCAAGTTGCAGGAGCAACTCGAGCACCAGGACGAGGACCCGCAGGGGCCGGGATTGCATCAGTCTCGGCACGACCTACCCGACGAGAGCACGCGATAGCCTCGTCCGCCGGCCCCGTCGAACGGCTTACTGGCCAGCGAACGTTGGTTCTCAGCAGGATATTTCGTCTTGGCGAGACGCACGGTTGGCCCACCGTGGTGATTGCGCCCCGCGCACTGATGACGCGGGCCGTCCGTGGTCGCGGAGGACTGCCGCGGCAGCCTGCCACGTCAGCGTCACGCCGCCGAGGCCCGCCATCGGGATTGCCCATGACCGCCGGACCATCAGCGCGCTATTGCATTGCTCGACATAGTTGCGCGCCGTGGCCGCCGCGCTTGAGGCCTGGGTCAATTCGGTCGTAAAGCCGTTGCCACACTTGACTTGCCAGCCGAATTGATCGAAGGCGTCGATGAACACCGGGAAGCACAGCGCCAACATTCCGCCGGCCAAGAGCGCCACGGCGGCGAAGACGGTCAGCGGCACGCGGTTGGTCATTTGGGCCCCCTAAGTCATGCAAACGTTGGCGAAAAGCAGCACCGGCCACGACACGATCGAGCCGAGGAAAGACACCACCAAGTCGGCGCCGTGCATGTTGTGCAGATGCTGGGTGTGGGTGCTGGACCAGATAACGCCGACGATCAGGTACGGCGTCCCCAGCAGTATCGCCAGACCCAACAGTTCGGCGATGGTCAATTGATACTCGAGGATTGTGCGAATCCTGCTGAGCATGGGCATGCCTTTCACGCGGGCGCTGCCGGGTCTGACGGCGGCCCACAAAGCGATGACGCCAGCACACCCGGCATGCGGACTAGATCCGTCTATGTTAACGGTGATTCGGACGATCCGATAGTCCAGTGGGCCCCCCGGCGACGCTTAGGCAGGCCAACTAATATTGGAGATGCGCTGCCGGAAGCCGGTGTTCGGCTCTCCTTGATGCACCGGCGAGGTGGATGCCCAACTAGCATGTGGGGATAGGTTCTACGGATATGGCCATCTGCGCAGACCTGTCAGCGGCGTTGTCGGCCGCCGCGTGGCGCATTGCGGGAGGAGGTGGGTCGTCCCAGAACCGTCACCTCCATCAGGCGGCGCACCGTGAGGCAGGCGGCCGCCGCACTGGTGTTGGGGTAGACCAGGCGCCCGATGTCCACCGCAAGCGCGAACGCGGCGTGGACGGCATATCGGGCCCGGCCCAGCGTGAGTTCGGGGCTGGCCGCGACGGCGAGACTGGCCCAGGATTCGACGATCGAGCGCTGAATGTTGTAGAGCAGCACCGCATCTGGGTCGGGCAGGTTGTGACGCTCTGTGTAGTACACGCAGGCCAGTTCGGGGTTGGCGAACGACCGGGTGACGTAGGCCTCGATGAGTTGCGCGAGCGCCCGTTCCGGGTCGGCGTTGGTGGCCAGGATGCTGGAGAGGTCACCCGAAAGTTGGTCGGCGGCGCGCCGGTAGTAGACCGCCAAGATGGCGGCTTTCCCCGGAAAGTATTGGTAGATAGTGGCAACCGGTATGCCGACCGCTGCCGCGATGTCTTCCATCCCGGTTTCGCGATAACCACGCTCGTTGAACAGCCGCATCGATTCGTTCAAGAGAAGCTCGTAACTTCCGGCGGCGCTGGTCAGTGTCGCGGGGCGCGGCTGGTCGGATCCACGACCACGCTGGCTTGGCAGCTCGGCGCGCAGCACCGCGCTCGCGATATCGGTCAGCGACGCGCGGATCTCGGCATTGCCCAACCGGGACCGATGGTCGGTGATGCTGCCAATGACGCTCAGTGTGGCCGCCGACAGGATCCAGCGCTGCCGCGACGTCAATTTCGGCCGCAGCCTCATCAGCGGGCGCTGCAAACGACGGTTGATCAGTTTGACCTGTTCGGCCAGAGCACGCTGATCGTCACCGCGCAGGTAGCGGCCCTCCCACCGGTACAGTCCACCGGCGGTCCGGTTGACGATCGTGGTGTCGATCAGCGCACTGGTGAGCGCGCTCAGTTGCTCCTCGGGATCACCATCGGCGGACAAAGCGTCCGCGAACGCCGTGGCGTCGACCAGTTGCTGTCCCAGCGCCAGGAAGACGTCGCGGAAAAGGTCATATTTGCCCTGTGAGTGGCGGTACAGCGCCGCGGCTGAGATTCCGACGCGCGCCGCGATGTTTTCCATGCTGACCGCGTGATAGCCCAACTCGCTGAACGCATCGGTAGCTGCGCGCGCGATCTGAAGCTTGCGGTCCTTCGGGCGCCGCTTTACCTGATCCGCGGAGGAGCGGCTAGCCGACGGCATACAGATCACCGTAGCCGCAGCAGCGGCTGTCCGGGCGATCGGTCGACGACGGGATTGCCAAGCCGGCGAGCTGGCAAGATCAACTTGTCGAGCATGAGGCCCATGCCATATACCCGCCGGAGAGGACCCTGTCCGATACCGTATTCCATTGGGAAATGCGGATGGAGCTGACGAGGTTGCGGCGGGCACGGACTGGCCTGGCGTGCGCCGGGCCGGCGCTCGCCGCTGCCCTGATGCTTTCCGGCCAGGCCGCCGCCGATCCGGGGCAGCCTCCGCCGCCGTTGCCGGTGTTCACGCCGGCCCCCAGCGATTGGTCACCGAACTTCGACATCTGGCCGTACAACACATTCAGGGCACGGGTGACACCGGAGATGATCGGCGCAATGTCGGACTCCTGCCAATGGTTCAAGTCGCAATCGGATCCGTTGATGGGCCAGATCAACGACTTCAACCGGTATCTCGGCGATCAGCATGACGACTACTCCGCCGGGAGTGTGCAGGGAAACGCTCACACTGTGGTCGCCAATATCGATCAATCGACGACCTTTCTGGCTCCACGAGTAAAGCCTTTGATCATCACCAACGAGCCCGACAATCTCGGGCCGTATTCGCCGGTGAACGGCGGCGAATCGATGACCCACTTGGCATTTCAACTATCGCGGATCAGTGACAGCATCAAGAGAAAGGATCCGTCAGGAGTCACGCACGCGAACATCGTCGCGGCCACCGGCTGGGCGAACGCGCTTCGCGACTCGGGCGCATGTGACTGATGAACCAGCGTGAGGCCGCGATCGCGTCACGCCCCCTGTAGCGGCTGCCCAGAAAGGTGATGTACTGGGGGTCGGCGGTGAAGACGCTGGCGTAGGCCGCTGGATCGCCTGCAGCCCAACCTTTTACCTGCTGATCGAGGAGCGCACGAATGGCTTCTTCGTCGGCTCGCTGGTCGCCGCTTGTCATGATGCCTCCCGCAGTTGCACCACCATAACGGCGGTTACGCGATGTCGGGACTGATTATCGACGCCACCGCGCTGCGCGGCACCGATACTTGCGTGGCCTCCATGGCCGGTTGCAGCGCGTTTTGGTCGAAGAAGAACACGATCGCATCATTGGTGACCGCGAAGCTCTGGTAGTTCGCCGGCTCGAGACCGGTGTCCGGCGGTATCGACACCTTCGCCCGATACCGGTCGGCCAACGTCTTCTGCACGATCGGCAAGATTGCCTGCAGCGGTTGAGTTCCCGGTTGAAACAAGGCGTCGAAGGTGATCGGCTGCTGATTGGCCAGGTTGTAGTTGAAGGATTTGTACCAGACCAAGGGGTGAGCGGCGCCGAGGTTCTGGTAAATCTCGGTGACCACCGACTGGGTGCCCGTCGCCTGGGGACCGGAGCTGTATCGGTTCCCGGTAACCTTCAGCGCAGTCGGCGATTTCAACGTATTCAGCGGTCCGCGGGCATTGCGGAAGTCGCCATCGGTCTTGGTCAAATAGCCGATCATCGTCTGCTCGTCGGGATAGTTGGCCGGAAACACCATGCTGATGTCCGACAGGGGTTCGGAGGCATCGAAATGGCACATGTGATTCGCATCGATGCTCGACGGATTGCACAATTGCGTGTCCGCACCGGCCACGGCGGTGCCGGTGAACGCTACCGCCGTCGCAAGGATTGCCAACGCCGCAGCTGACCACCGTGATCCGATGCGCCGCCCGATGTCCGAGTTCACCCACGCGCCTCCGTTGATATTCCGCAGGCTGCATTGTCACAGATGCGCTGCGGCGGACGGTGGGCAAGCCTATTGGGGACGCCTCCCCGAAGCGGGCGTTCGGGATCTCATCGCCGTGCCTCCTGCAGCTCGACCTGCGGCAGCATGGCGGCGGGCATGCTTCCGCGCACGGGGCGGCGGCCGGCGGATGCCCGCGAATTGATCCAGCATGCCAGCCCGCCCAGCACCAGACCGACCGCAATTCCCTCGTCGGGGCGCTGGCCCAGGATGACCCACGACAACACGCCAGCCACCGCGGGAATGACGGCGAACAGCATCGCCACCGCCGTCACACCGTGGGTGTTGATGGCGCGCACATAGAGGCTCACCGCCAGCGTGGCATTCAACAGCACCATGCCGCTGACCGCGATCACCGCCTTGACGCCGTCATGCACCGTGAAGGGCGTGACGACCGCAAGGGCCGCCGCGGGTATCAATCCAACGGCGTTCTGTAGGGCACTCGTCGCGCGGAAATCGACACCGCTGCAGAATCGCTGTTGATATACGCCGCCGATCGAAAGGCCCAGCAGCCCACTGACAAGCAGCAGGATGACCGGGTCGGCGCCGTGAGTTCTCATCAGCCTGTGCCAGCAGGCGGCCAACACCGCGACGACGCCAAGCACCAGCGCAACAACTCGCAGCGCGCCGAGCGGTTCCCGCAGAAACATCGCCGCCAGGATCGCGGTAGCCACCGGGTTCATCGCAATCACCACCGCACACAGCACCGCGGGCGCTCCGAGCTGAACAGCCTCGTATAGGCAGCAGAACTGCACGCCCTGGATCAGCAGACCCGTCACCAGCACATGGCCCAATTGCGCTCCCCGGGGCCAGCCGGCCCTGGCCACCATGGACCACGTGACCAGAATCGTTGCGGCCAAACTGAACCGGAGCACCAGGGCGGCCATCGGCGTCATCGCCGTAACCGCCAGCGTCCCGATCGGATATCCGAGCGCGTAGAAGAATGACACCGCCGTGGCGGTGGTCGCTGGCATGCGTGGCAAAGACATGCCACCCATGTTCGCGTGATCCACTGACGCAGTCCAACGATTATTGGCGATCGCGATCGATCGGATCGCCTTATCGGTAGCTCGACCAAAGACGATTATTCAGCCGACGAAGCCGGTGATTGATTAGTCAAACCGATCGGATTACAGTGCGGCTGTGGCCCAGGTACTCGATATCGCGCCGCTGCGCAGCCTTGTCGCCGTCGCCGACTGCGGCGGCTTCCACCGGGCTGCCGCCGCTCTACATCTGAGCCAGTCCGCGGTCAGCCAGCATCTGCGCCGGCTCGAAGCCGTGGTGGGCGAGTCGATAGTCCAACGCTCGGGACGCGGGGTCGTCTTCACCGACGTCGGCCAAAAGACACTGCGGCACGCCCGCACGATATTGGCCGCGCACGACGCCGCACTCGACGACCTGGGCGCGACCGAACACAGGGTCCTGACCATCGGTGCCACCGAACACGGTGCCGACGTGATGCTGGCCGGCCTGTCCCGCGTGTTGCGCGAGCGACTCCCCGACCTACGGGTGCGCTTTCGGCTCGACCGCAATGTGTCGCTGGCCGATTCGATCGACCGCGGCCTGGTCGATCTGGCGATCATGCTCGACGGGGCGGGCCTCGATCGCGCTAACGCATCGGGAGTTGTTCAGTTGCAATGGGTTTCAGCCCGCTCACTGACGCGCTCTCCACGAGAGCCGCTGCCGCTGGTGATTTTCGCCGAGCCGTGCACACTGCGTGAGCCGGCCTTCGCAATTCTGGAAAGCCACCATATCGAGTACGAGATCGCCGCCGAGTGCGGTGATCTGTCCGGTCTCTACGCCGCGGTCCGGTCGGGTCTCGGTGTGGCACTGTTGCCGATGATCGGCAAGTTTCCCGACGGGCTCGGCCCCGCGGAAGGACTGCCGTCCGCCAACAGCGCCTCCATACTGGTGCGCGGCCGCACTGGCATCGATCCCGACCTGCTGGGCACGGTCGACAATGCGGTACGCGATTTGCTGGCCGCAGCAGCCTGATTTCGGGGAGACGTCATCGGGGCAAGCGCAGCGCGAGGAAGTACTCGTGTTGCCGGGCATGGTCGACGGTGTAGCCCAACGCCTTGGTGACGCCATCGGTGTCGTATTCCAGCCAGCGCTCGGTGCGCTGACGCTCGAATTCGGTCCACGACGCCACCGTGAACCTTTCAAGGAATGTATCGGGTTGCCCGACACTGTGATACAGCCGCCAGCTGTGGCCGCCCGTCCGTAGGCGTGACCGCCTGACCGCCCGCATCGCTTCGGTGAAGTCGTGGAGGTTCTCGGGCGGAACCTGGTAGCGAACGGTCACCAACACAGGCCCATCCCGCGGGCATGGTTCGAACACGAGCGTGGGCGACGGCCAGGCGGCGGAGACGTCGACACTCATTGTCCCGGTGCAGGGCAGCAACGGAAGAACAAAAACGCTGAGGGCGACAACGCCGAGTACCACGGCCGACCCGACCAGCGCGGTGCCCGGTCCCGCCCGCGTGGCGACGGCACCCCAGGCGTAAGAGCCGATCGCCTGAGCTCCCGTCGCGACGAGCAGATACACCGCCAGCCCGCGAGCGCGCACCCAGCGCGGCAGCGAGAGTTGGGCCGCGGCATTCAAAGTCGTCAACGTGAGGAGCCATGACATGCCGGACAGCACCAAAACCGGGGTTGCCGCGCCGAACGGCAGCCAGGCTACCGCCAGCGGCGCCAGCCCGTACACGGTGGCAGACCCGGCGAGCAGCACGTTATCGGAGATCATCCGACGTAACCGCGCGGCAAACGCCACGGAAAATACGGCCCCCAGGCCGATCGCCGCCAGCGCCACCCCGTATCCGCCGGCGCCCAGGTGCCATCGGTGTGCCGCGACCACCGGCAACAGAGCCAGCACGGCCGAGGCCGGAAACAGGAAAAGGACTGCGCGCAAAAGGATCCTGCGGAAGATGGGGCTGTTGTTGACAAAGAACAGCCCGGTAAGGATTGCGTGGCTGAAGTGTTCTCGCTCCAGCGGCGCGATTTGCTTCGGCCGCTTCCATGCCGCCAGGGCAACGATGATCCCCGCAAACGACACGGCGTTGATCGCGAATGCCGCCGCGGGTCCGGACAAGGCCACTACGACACCACCGATAGCCGGGCCAATCGCCCGGGCGGCGTTGCCCGCGACGCTGCCCAGGGTCGAGGCGGCAGGTATCTGTTCGCGCTGGACAACCTCGGGCTGGATCGCCTGCCAGGCCGGCCCCGCTAGTGCCGACGCGCAACCGATGGCCACGGTGAACACGAGCAGCGACGTCGGGGTCATGCGGCCGAGATAAGTCAGGACCGCCAACGCCAACGCCACCAGCACCGCGTAGGACTGCAGGACAAACAGCAACCGCCGCCGGTCGAATAAATCGGCGAGTACGCCGGCGAACAGTCCCAGCACCAGCGTCGGACCGAGGCTTGCCGTCTGGACCAGTGCCACGATGACGTCGCTGCTGTGCTGTTCCACCAGGAACCATTGAGCCGCAACGCTTTGCATCCACGTGCCGACACTGGAGGCCACCTGTGCGATGAACAGGCTGCGGTACACGCGGTTGCGAAGGGGTGCCCATGCCGACGGTTGCTCGGGGTCGGCACGCTCCCGATCCTGGATCACCATTGAGTCGGCTGCGCGCAACCACCGTGCTCGAAGTGCACACAACAGCGAAGACGATCGACGATGACGCACGCGATGGGATTGCGGATTACCAACGGCGAGCCGAGATCAATCTCTGGCATAGAAGAATGCCTTTCGCGTGGTTCCGGGATTAGGAGTCTAAACCGGGCCCGGCGCACCCGCCACGCGAAGCATTCAGCACCGGCGCACCGGCCGGGAGCTGCGCGCAGGCAGCGCGCCAGCCGGCTACGTCAGCCGTCTCGATGGCGCAGCAGCTCGAACCAGTTGTGCGGCACCCGTCCGCGTGGCCCGGGCACCGACTGGTCCTCGGGACGGCACTGGGGCGGCGCAAGCTGGGGGCCTTCGTAGTAGTCGTTGGCCTCGTAGTTCCAGAACCAGTCCTCCCCGGGTTCGAACGACCGGATTACCGGATGCCCGGTCTGCTGCCAGTGCTTGGTCGCATGACGAGAGAACGAATCGTCGCAGCAACCGATGTGTCCGCATGCGGCGCAACGCCGCAAGTGCACCCACCAACCACCCGCCTCATCGCACTCGACGCAGCCCGTGCCGCTGGGCGGCACCGAAGGGTCGACAGGAGCAGTCATCAGCGCCCTCTTCCTCCATTTATTGCAACCGCTAGCGCATCTGCGCCGGGATGCTACCTCCTTGCAAATCGGGCCGGCAGCACGTTGCCTTCCCGCGGCCAACGGCTCTTGGGATTTGCTGCGATACTCTCCCCATGGGTCCCAACAAACTTGGCCGCCTCTTGATGCGAGCCGCGCCCGTTTTCAATGCGCCGATAGCCGCGCTGGCCAACTCCCGTCGCTTTGGCCGGTTGATCAATCGCAACATCACAATGCTGACCTACACGGGCCGACGCTCCGGACGCACATACAGCATCCCGGTGTCCTACCGACGTTCCGGGGGCGACATCGTCATTAGTGTCGGCATGCCCGAGGCGAAGACATGGTGGCGCAACTTCCTCGACGACGGTGGGCCCCTGACGCTGCGCTTGGACGAGACCGAACGCGCCGGTCACGCCGTCGCCACGCAGGACGAAAAGGGAGCTGTCACCGTTACCGTGCGGCTCACCGAGTCGAATTCTTGAGTTCCACAATTCCTGCCCAGCCGAGCCGCGATCGGCTGCACAGGAGCGAAAGCTGGGTCAAGGCAACGCGTTTGAACCTCGGATACGGAGGTCGATAAACTGTTCGCCCGTTCGCGTCAGATGCCGATCACCCCATCCTGGTTCAACACGGCGCTCGACCAAAAGCCAGCGCACTGCGACGTCGACGTCGACGGTTGCCGCGTACACCTGCGCGTTTGGGGCCCAGCTGACCAGCCTCCGGTGGTGCTCG
>NZ_LZMB01000532.1 GCF_001673555.1 Mycobacterium sp. 1165178.9
CGCGCCACCTGCGCAGCGAACAACCCCGGAATCGACACCCGCGCAGTCGGATCGGGCCGAGCCAACACCGCCCGATTACCGATCCGATCCAGGTGGGCGCGCTCGTCCGCATCCATCAGAGTTACCGACGACAACCGGAGCGCCGGGTCGGCGGTCATAGCGGCCAACACCCGCCGCAGCCGCTCGATCAGCGCGTCAATGGTTTCGGCGTCGAACACATCGGTACGGAACTCGACTGCCCCGGCGATCCCCGCGGGCTCACCGGCTTCGCTCCAGCGTTCGGCCAACGAGAACGTCAGGTCCATGCGGGCGGTATGGGTGTCCGCCGGCAGCGAGGTCACGTGCAGATCGCCTAACGCCAAGTCGGCGGCCGGGTCACCGGCGAAGTTCTGCCAGGCCAACATCACCTGCACCAGCGGATGGTGCGAACGGCTCCGGGCGGGATTGAGCCGCTCCACCAATACCTCGAACGGCACGTCTTGGTGCTCGTAGGCGGCCAGGCTGCGCTGGCGCACCTGAGCCAACAGCTCGGCAACCGTGGGATCGCCGGACACGTTCACGCGCAGCACCAGCGTGTTGACGAATGACCCCACCAGCTCGTCCAGCGCGGGGTCGCGACGCCCGGCGATCGGAAATCCCACGGCCACATCGGAACTGGCGCTCATCTTCGCGAGCAGCACCGCAAGGGCGGCCTGCATCACCATGAAGCTGGTCGCCTTGTACTGACCCGCGAGCCCAGCAACCTGCTCCTGCAACTCGGCCGGCCAATCCACCATCACCCGGGCCCCGCGGTAATCGGCCACCGGCGGGTACGGCCGATCGGTGGGCAACTCGAGCCGTTCGGGCAGCCCGGCCAACAGGTCTTCCCAGTAGGTCAGCTGAGCAGCGATCCGACTGTGCGGATCCTGCAGTTCACCAAACTGTTCGCGCTGCCATAGCGTGTAATCGACGTATTGCACCGCCAGTGGGGCCCAACTCGGGGCTTGTCCGGCACACCGGCTGGCATAGGCCAGCCCCAAGTCGCTGACCATCGGCGAGATCGACCAGCCGTCCGCGGCGATATGGTGCACCACGGCCACCAGCACGTGCTCCTCGTCGGCGACACGCAAAAGCCTTGCCCGCAAAGGGATCTCAGACGTCAGATCGAACGGGTCGCGCACAACCACGGCGATGGCCTGCTCCACCCGGCCAGCCGACCAACCGGTGGCGTCCACGACCTGCCAACCAAAGTCGGCTTCCTCCACCGGGATCACCAGCTGCCGGGGCACGCCGTCCACCGACGGGAACAACGTCCGCAGGCTTTCGTGACGACCCACCACATCGCCCAGCGCCGCCCCCAGCGCCTCGACGTCAAGGCGCCCGTTCAGCCGCAACGCCACCGCCATGTTGTACACCGCCGAGGGGCCTTGCAACTGGTCGATGAACCACAACCGGTTCTGCGCAAACGACAACGGCACCACCTCGGGCCGCTCCACCGCCACCAGCGGCTGCAGCCCACCCCCGTCGCCACCCAATCGCGGGGCCAACTGAGCCACGGTGGGCGCCTCGAACAAGGTGCGCACCGAAACATGGGCATTCAGAGTCTTATTGGTCGCGGCGATGGCCCGCATTGCCGACAGTGAATCGCCGCCCACATCGAAGAACGACTCATCGACCCCGACCCGGTCCAACCCCAAGACCTG
>NZ_LZMB01000533.1 GCF_001673555.1 Mycobacterium sp. 1165178.9
ATAAGAGACAACGACCACACGTCCGTTACCTGATGGTTCAGGACGTGTCCCGTGCTGGACGTCCGGTCCCTCAGCGGTCGGCAAGTCGACTGTGGTCCGATGCCTGCGCGAGCGGGTCCCGGACCTGCATTTCAGCGTCTCGGCCACAACGCGGGCCCCGCGGCCCGGCGAGGTCGACGGCGTCGATTACCACTTCGTCACCCCAGCCCGTTTCCAGCAGCTCATCGACGAGGGCGCATTGCTGGAGTGGGCGGAGATCCATGCGGGACTGCATCGATCGGGCACCCTGGCCGAGCCGGTTCGGACCGCCACCGCCCGGGGATTCCCGGTTCTGATCGAAGTCGACCTGGCCGGGGCCAGGGCCGTCAAGAAGGCGATGCCCGAGGCCCTGGCGGTCTTCTTGGCGCCGCCCAGCTGGGAGGATCTCGAGGCCAGGCTCGTCGCCCGCGGCACCGAGACGCCCGAGGTCATGCGGCGTCGGCTGGAGACCGCCCGCGCCGAAATGGCGGCCCAAAACGACTTCGATCAGAACCGGGAATCCCCGGGCGGTGGCGGTCCGAACCGGCTCGGCCAGGGTGCCCGATCGATGCACG
>NZ_LZMB01000534.1 GCF_001673555.1 Mycobacterium sp. 1165178.9
ACCTGGACACCGATCACCGTCAATGCGTGGAGCTTTCGCGACGCGGCCGCTGCACGGTGGTCTCGGTGGACTATCGGCTCGCACCCGAACACCCCTTCCCGGCGGCCCTCGAGGATGCGAGCGCCGTGCTGGGGTGGGTTGCCGAGAACGCGGGGGATCTCAAGGTGGATCCGGGGCGCCTGGCCGTCGCGGGTAGCAGCGCCGGCGGCGCGCTGGCCGCATGTTTGGCGCAGCGGGCCGCCGACGGGGCACTGCCGCCGGTGGCGTTCCAGTTGCTACACCAGCCCGTGCTCGATGACCGGGCCACCCCGTCGAAGGCGGAGTTGCGCACCAGTCCGGCGTTCGACGGCGAGGCCGCCGAACTGATGTGGCGCCACTACCTGGGACCGGCCGGCGCGCCGCAAAACGCGGTGCCCGCCCGGCGAGGCGAAATCGCAGGACTGCCACCGGCTTTGATCACCTGCGCGGAGATCGATCCGTTCCGCGACGAGGCGATCGACTACGCGCTGCTGTTACTGCGCGCCGGGGTCTCGGTTGAGCTGCACGTTTTCGCGCGCGCCTGTCACGGCTTCGATTCGCTGCTGCCCGATTGGGCGGGATCGCAACGATTGTTCGCGCTGCAGGGCCACGCCCTGTTCGATGCGTTGCACGGCGATTAGCCGTCGAACCTGATGAGTTGTCGCACGGCGGTGCCGTCGGCCAGGTTGTCCATCGCCTCGTTGATGTCCTCCAACGGAATCGTCGACGACACCAGCGATTCCACCGGCAACCGGCCCGACCGCCACAGCCCGACGAACCGGGGGATGTCCCGGCTGGGCACCGCGGAACCCAGGTAACTGCCGATCAACGACCGGCCCTCGGCCACAAAACCCAACGGCGACACGCTGATTCGTGCCGTCGGCGGCGGCAGCCCCACGGTGATGGTGCGCCCTCCTGGGGACGTCAGGCCGATCGAAGTCTCCAGCGCGGCCGGATGACCGACCGCCTCGACCACCACCGCGGCCTTCACCCCGGCATCAGTGGCCTGCTGCGGCGTGTAGGTTTCGTGGGCCCCCAGGCGCCGGGCGGCGGCCAACTTCTCCGGCAATTGATCGATGGCGACGACGCGGACGTCGTCGTAGGTCAGCGCGGT
>NZ_LZMB01000535.1 GCF_001673555.1 Mycobacterium sp. 1165178.9
GCCCGCACCCGATTCTTCGACTCGTTCTTCTACGCCGCGACGCAGGCCGGGATCCGACAGGCGGTGATTCTGGCGTCGGGTCTGGACGCCCGGGCCTACCGGTTGGCGTGGCCGGCCGATATGACCGTCTTCGAAATCGACCAACCGCAGGTGATCGAATTCAAGGCCGCCACGCTGGCCAAGCTGCTCGCCGCGCCGCAGGCCGAGCTGCGCACGGTCGCCGTCGATCTGCGCAACGACTGGCCAAAGGCTCTGGCGGAAGCCGGTTTTGACGAGAGTCAGCCCACGGCCTGGATCGCGGAGGGACTCTTCGGGTATCTGCCGCCGGAGGCGCAGGATCGCCTGCTGGACAACATCACCGCACTCAGCGCTGACGGCAGCCGCCTGGCGTGCGAAGCTATCCCGGACATGTCAGAGGTAGACACCGAGAAAGCCCACGAGATGATGAGCAGGGCCACCGCCAAATGGCGTGAGCATGGCTTCGACCTGGAATTCGGCGAGCTCAGCTACCAGGGCGAGCGCAATGACGTCGCCGTCTATCTCGATAACCTGGGATGGCGGTCCGACGACATTCGGATGAGTGAGCTATTGGCCGACTCCGGTCTTGATGCGATTCCGCAGACCAACGACTCCGTGTCGGTGGCCGACACCATCTACTACAGCTCGGTGCTGAGCAAATGACCGCGCCGCAGCGACGAGGGCTCAACGAGGCCGTCACGCGGATGTGGAGTTTCCTTGCGCCGGCGTACGATCTGCCCTTCTTGCAACGGTGGGTCTACCGACCTCCGCACAACGAGGTGATAGCCCAGCTGCGCAACCACGGCGCACGCAAGATCGCTGACGTAGCTTGCGGCACAGGTATTTTGAGCGATCGGATCCAGCGCGAACTGCAGCCCGACGAGATCTACGGCGTCGACATGTCCGACGGCATGCTCGGGCAGGCTCGTGCAAGGTCGGATCGGGTGCAGTGGATGCGCGGCCCGGCCGAGCGGCTTCCGTTTGACGACGGCGCCCTCGATGCGGTCGTGACGACCTCGGCCTTCCACTTCTTCGATCAGCCGGCGGCGTTGCGTGAATTCCATCGTGTGCTGGCACCGGGCGGCCTGGTGGCCGTCTCGGCACTGAGCACGCGGCAGCCGCGGCTGCAGTCATCTGCCAACTCTCGATGGAAGCCGCAACACAACACATCGGCGCCCGAGATGCGGACGTTGTTCGAGGACGCCGGGTTCGTCATCACGGATCAGCACCGGATCCCGCGACCGGTGTGGACCGCGCTCGTGTCCGACCTGTTGACCGTCGGCACGAAGAGCTAGAGTCAGCGCCCAGGCGTGAAACACGCTCGGCACCAGGGCATTCAAGCGACGACGCCCGCTTCGCCGATTGGCGAAGCGGGCGTCGTGTCAGCTATCGATCACAGCGGGATCCACACTCCGAAGAGCCAGAAACCCCACTGGTTGAAACCGGGATCCCAGATGGGCGTTTCCTGGTAGCCCCAGTAGTTGATCGGGCCGTAGTCCCAGCGCCCACCGGGCGGGGGGAGCGGTCGATCCCATGCCGGCCGCGGCGGCGCACCCGCCCCCCAGGGGCCAGGCCCATCGCCCCACGGCGCCCCGTGGAAGTAACCACGCTGGGCGTCCCCGTGCCACGGGCCGCCGGGGTGAGGATCCGGTCCACCGAATCCGCCGGGGGCACCGGGGTGATCGCCGGGTCCGCCCGGACCGCCGGGGTGATCGCCAGGGCCACCCGGACCGCCGGGGTGATCGCCGGGTCCGCCGGGACCGCCCGGGTGATCGCCAGGGCCACCCGGACCGCCCGGACCACCGGGGTGATCGGCTGGTCCGCCCGGCCCCCCTGGGCCACCTGGGTGATTGCCGGGTCCGCCTGGCCCCCCTGGGCCACCGGGGTGATCGCCGGGTCCGCCGGGACCGCCCGGTCCACCCGGGCCACCCGGATCGTTAGGACCAGTGGGAGCATGGCCGCCACCAGGGGCCGCCCCGCCGTGATTTCCCGGAGGCTGTGGCGCTCCGGGAGCGGCGTTGGCAAACCCGGCCCCCATTCCCAGGGCCGCAGCGCTGAGCGCTCCTGCGACGGTCACCCCTCCGACAAGTTGCTTCAACTTCATGATGCTTCACCTATCCACTAGGGATTACTTGCAAGGAAGTTCCTTAGAACACCCCCCGTTACAACCCCGACGTTAAATAGCTTCCCTATGGATCAGCTGTGACCCGCCCGTGCAGAGCTTTTGGCCGGCCCCACAGAACGTCGATTTGTCGCACCCGCGCCGTTGGCTATGGCCGTCGGTTACGGGGCTGCCCGACGTTGTGCACCAGGCTGTTTGGCCCGGGTGGCGACTGCGGCAAACCGGTGCACAGGCTGGTTTGGGCAGGCTACGTTGGCTAGTCGGCCAGGGTTTTCCTCTATAGGGTTGCGGCCGTGTCGAGTGCGTCACATCCGCACGAACCCCATGTCGGTTCGGTGTCGTCGAAGCTCAATTGGCTGCGCGCGGGTGTCCTGGGCGCCAATGACGGGATCGTCTCCACCGCGGGCATCGTCGTGGGTGTCGCCGCGGCCACCGCCGAACGCGCCCCGATACTGACCGCCGGCAGCGCCGGACTGGTCGCGGGTGCGGTGTCGATGGCGCTGGGGGAATACGTCTCCGTCAGCACCCAGCGCGACACCGAGAAGGCGCTGTTGAGCCAGGAGCGTCGCGAATTGCGCGACGATCCCGTCGCCGAATTGGACGAGCTCGCGACACTCTACGAGGCAAAAGGCTTGACGCCCGCGACCGCTCGCACGGTGGCCGAGGAACTTACCGACCACAATCCGCTGCTCGCTCACGCTGAGGTCGAACTGGGCATCAATCCCGAGGAGCTGACGAATCCCTGGCAGGCGGCATCGTCATCGGCGCTCTCGTTCGCGATTGGCGCCATCTTGCCGTTGATCGCCATCCTGGTCCCGCCCACGACGTGGAGAGTCCCCATCACCGTCGCCGCGGTACTCATCGCGCTGGTAATCACCGGTGCGGTCTCGGCCCGACTGGGCGGGGCGCCAAAGGCCCGAGCGGTGCTGCGCAACGCCATTGGCGGCACTCTCGCGTTGGCGATCACCTACGTGATCGGTCATCTGGTGGGCGCCGCAATCAGCTGACCGTCGGGTGTGTTGTGGGCGGTGCATATCCAGCGACTGGAAGCGCAACTGTAACATCGACGGTTGCGGTCCTCAGCCGAACCGCAATCCCTCACGCGGAGAGTCAAGCAGTGGCCGAGCCCGATATCGTGCCGGATGAAGCTCAATGGGCAGAACCGGTGCCGTACTTTGTGCGCGACGACAATTACTTCGTGCCAACCAAATTCGCGCGCGGTGGATGGGGTCCATCGCTCAGCGGCCATGTAGTCGGCGGACTCTTGGCGTGGGCGGTCGAGGATGCGGCTCAGGATGCGCAACTGCAGCCCGCGCGGTTGACCGTAGATCTGCCCCGTCCCACGGCGCTGGAGCCGCTCGAGGTCCACACGCAAGTGCGACAGGACCGACGCCGATTACGGCTCATCGAAGCCGTGATCATCCAGGGCGGCGCAGCGGTGGCACAGGCGAGCGCACTGTTTCTGCGCCGGGGCACGCAGACGGGCACGTCTGGTCACCACCGGTGCAGATGCCACCGATCCCCCTGGACGAGGCCTACTCGACGCTGTTCATGCGAACCTACGGCTGGGGTGCCGATGTACAGAGCCCCGACCCGGACTGGCCGCACACGGACGGCCCGAAATACACGTGGATACACGAGACGCGTCCGTTGATCGAGGACGAACCACTCACCGCCTTCACCCGCGTGGCGATGGCCGGTGACATCACGGCTTCGATTGCCAACTGGGGCACCAACTCCCTGCAATTCATCAACGTCGACTACACGCTCACGCTGAGCCGACTGCCAGCGGGCGACCACATCGGGCTGGCCTCGCTGACGCATCACAGTCACGACGGGGTGGCCAGCGGCTCGGCGGTCCTCGTGGACGCGAAGGGACCGATCGGTACCGGCGTGTCTGCCGCGATCGCGCATTCGGGATTTCGGCCGCCCTCCGCCGATCCGTCACCCAGGTGAGGTCCGGAGGCGGAGCCGCGATGACATTCTGGGCGTTGATCGCCGATGCGGCGCAGCGGGCATCGAGCCGGCCGCTTCTTGCCGACGAGTACGGGCGCAGCCTGACCGCTCGTCAGCTGTGGGACGCGGCATGCGTGACCGCCGCCGCGCTCGCCGAACGGGGAATCCGCGCGGGCACCGTCGTGTCCTGGCAGCTGCCCACCACACTGGAGACCATGGTGGTGATGGCCGCGCTGGCCCGACTCGGTGCGGTGCAGAATCCGATCATCCCACTACTCCGCGAAAGCGAAGTTGGTTTCATCACTCGCCAGCTGGACACCGAATTCTTTGTGGTGCCCGAGATCTGGCGGGGTTTTGATCACGGTGGGCTGGCTCGGGGGTTGGCGGGGGACGCGGGCTTTGAGGTCATCACCCTCGACCTGGCAACACCGCCGGTCGCCGGTGAGCTGCGCCTGCCCGGCGCCGCCGTCGAGGCCCTCCCCGCGCCGCCGAGTTTGGCCGATGAGACTCGCTGGATCTACTACTCCTCGGGAACCACCGCGGCGCCCAAGGGGATCCGTCATACCGACAGGTCGGTCATCGCCGGCTCGGCGGGAGTGGTGGACATGGTGGGCGCCAACAGCAGCGACGTGGATCCGATCGTTTTCCCGATCGCCCACATCGGTGGGGCCGCGATGCTGGCCACCGCGCTGCTGACGGGCATGCGGTTGGCTCTGTTCGAGACGTTCGACCCGGCCACCACGCCGTGGGCCATCGCCGCGCACAATCCGACATTCCTGGGCACTGCGACCCCATTCTTCGTCGCATACCTCGAAGCCCAACGGGCCGAAGGCGATCGGCCGCTGTTTCCGTCGGTGCGGGGCTGTCTGGCCGGCGGCGCTCCCGTCACCGCCGAACTGGGCCGTCAAGTCCGCGAAACCTTCGGCCTGGCCGGGATCGCGAATGCCTGGGGGATGACGGAGTTTCCGTGCGCGACCTCACCCTCGCTGACCGCGGCGCCCGAGGTGCTCGACCATACGGTCGGGCCGCCGGTGCCCGGGGTCGAAGTGCGCGTGGTCGACGGCCACGGTGTCGAAGTGCGCGCCGGACAGGAGGGGGAGCTGCGGCTCAAGGGACCCCAGTGCTTCCTCGGCTACGCCGACCCGACGCTTGACGCCGATGCCTTCGACAGCGACGGCTGGCTGCGCACAGGCGATCTCGGCCTGATCGACCCGAGTGGCAACGTCCGCGTCACGGACCGTACCAAGGACGCGATCATCCGCAATGCAGAGAACATCTCGGCCCTGGAAATCGAGAATGCGCTGGCCACCCATCCCGCCGTCGCCGATGTCGCCGTCATCGGCATTCCCGACCTCCGCACCGGCGAACGCGTCTGTGCCGTCGTGGTTCCCGCGACGGCCGCCGGCGTGTCGTTGGAATCCCTTGTGCGACATTGCCAATCACGTGGCCTTAGCCGATACAAACACCCCGAGCACCTGGTGGTGGTCGAAACACTGCCGCGCAATCAGTTCGGCAAGGTGATCAAGAAGGAACTGCGCGAGACCTTGGGTTGAAACGCGTGGGGTCGTAGGGAGCCCGCGAGCCTCAGGGTTGTCCAGACCACCTCAGATTTGATAACAAATGCGCTAGCGAGTTTCGAATTGCGGTTATGCCTCCTGGACGGCTCGCGAGCAGCCGCCGCGTAGGCTACAACCCCTTGGGCGCGTCCCGGACGGCCTGCACCGCGGCGTCGTCGCCCTCGAATTCGACCCGGGCTTCTCGCCCTACCGAGAACAGCAGCAGCTCCTCGGGCGCCCCGGTGACCGTTACCGCCGGCCCCTGACCCGCGGTGAGCACCGTCTTGCCCTCCGTGGTGCGCAACGCCACCCGGCCGGGCGTCTTGGCGAGGGTAAGCCGGGCCATCAACGGCAGGGTGCGGCGCAACATCTTGCTCAGCGCGGGCTCCAAGGAGCGCGGCTGCCAGCCCGGCTGCGCGCGGCGCACATCCTCGTGGTGGATGAACATCTCGGCCACATTGGCCACCGGGTCGAGCAGTTTGAGCGGCGAGTAGACCGGCGGACCGGCGGCGAGCTTGCCCACCAGCTCGTCCCACTCGTTCTGCTCGGCCACCTGGTTCTGCACCCTCTCCGTGTGGGAGGCCAAGAAGGGGATGAGAATGCCGGGTGCCGCGTCGGGCCGGTACTCACGGATCACCAGATGGGCGGCCAAGTCCCGCGTCATCCATCCCTCGCACAGGGTGGGCGCGTCCGGCCCGACGCCGCGCATGGTTTCCACAAGGGCGGCACGTTCGCGTTGAGCAACAGACATCCGTTCAGCCTAGAGCCGGTTACCCCGGAGAGCACGGGTCCACCGTGCACCACTCGTCGGCGGCTCGGTAAATTTGGGACGTCATGTTGTCGAAGGGAATCTCATGAGCGCGCACGTTGAGCAGTTGGAGTTTCAGGCAGAGGCTCGGCAGCTGCTGGACTTGATGGTCCACTCCGTCTACTCCAACAAGGACTCGTTCCTGCGAGAGTTGATCTCGAATGCTTCCGATGCTTTGGACAAGCTGCGGCTTGAAGCGTTCCGGAACAAGGACCTCGACGTCGACACCTCCGACCTGCACATCGAGATCGACGTCGACAAGGATGCCCGCACCCTGACCATCC
Source organism: Mycobacterium sp. 1165178.9 (assembly GCF_001673555.1). Taxonomy (GTDB): domain Bacteria; phylum Actinomycetota; class Actinomycetes; order Mycobacteriales; family Mycobacteriaceae; genus Mycobacterium. The sequence continues at coordinate 6,745 of NZ_LZMB01000535.1, forward strand.
GCGACAACGGCATCGGGATGACCCGCGCCGAAGTGGTCGACCTGATCGGCACGCTGGCCAAGTCCGGCACCGCCGAGCTGCGCAAACAACTGCGCGAGGCCAAGAATGCCGCGGCCTCCGAGGAACTCATCGGCCAATTCGGAATCGGTTTCTATTCGAGCTTCATGGTCGCCGACAAGGTCGAACTGCTCACCCGCAAGGCCGGCGAGAGCGATGCCACCAAATGGGAATCGAGCGGGGAGGGCACCTACACCATCGAATCGGTCGAGGACGCCCCACAGGGAACGTCGGTCACCCTGCATCTCAAGCCCGAGGACGCCGAGGACGAACTGCACGACTACACCGCGGAGTTCAAGATCAGGAGCCTGGTCAAGAAGTATTCCGACTTCATCGCATGGCCCATCCGGATGGAGGTCGTGCGAAGCACGCCCGCTGCGGAGGAGGGCGGCGAGGAGACGGTCACGATCGAGACCGAGACCCTCAACTCGATGAAGGCCCTGTGGGCCAGGCCCAAAGAAGAGGTCTCCGAGGAGGAGTACAAGGAGTTCTACAAGCACATCGCACACGCCTGGGACGACCCGCTCGAGGTCATCGCGATGCGGGCCGAAGGCACATTCGAGTACCAGGCGCTGCTGTTCATCCCGTCGCACGCCCCGTTCGACCTGTTCAATCGGGACGCCCAGACCGGGATTCAGCTCTACGTCAAGCGCGTGTTCATCATGGCCGACTGCGACGAGCTCATGCCCGAATACCTGCGCTTCGTCAAGGGCGTCGTTGACGCGCAGGACATGTCGCTCAACGTGTCGCGCGAGATCCTGCAACAGGATCGGCAGATCAAGGCCATCCGGCGCCGGTTGACCAAGAAGGTCCTCTCCACGATCAAGGATCTGCAGTCCGAGCGCCCTGAGGACTATCGCACCTTCTGGACCCAATTCGGCAGGGTTGTCAAGGAGGGCCTGCTGAACGACTTCGACAACCAGGAGACGCTGCTGCAGCTCTCCTCATTCGCCTCGACGCACAGCGAAGAGGAGCCCACCACGCTCGCCCAGTACATAGAGCGCATGAAAGAGGGCCAGACGCAGATCTTCTACGCCACCGGAGAGTCGCGTCAGCAGATCCTGAAGTCGCCGCACCTCGAGGCGTTCAAAGCCAAGGGCTACGAGGTTCTGCTGCTCACCGACCCGGTCGACGAGGTCTGGGTGGGAACCGTGACCGAGTTCGACGGCAAGCCGCTGCAGTCCATCGCCAAGGGTGAGGTGGACCTCAGCGCCGACGGCGACGAGAGCGAAGCCGAGCGCGAGGAGCAGCAGAAGGAATTCGCCGACCTGCTCAGCTGGCTGAAGGAGACCCTGACCGACCACGTCAAGGAAGTTCGGCTGTCCAACCGCCTGACGGACTCGCCCGCCTGCCTGATCACCGACGCCTTCGGGATCACGCCGGCGCTCGCGCGCATGTACCGCGCTTCCGGGCAGACCATTCCGGTGGGCAAACGGATCCTCGAACTCAACCCCAACCACCCCCTCGTCACCGGCCTGCGTCAAGCGCACCAGGATCGCAGCGACGACCCCTCGGTCGCGGAGACCGCGGAATTGCTCTACGGCACAGCGCTTCTTGCCGAAGGCGGTGCGCTCGACGATCCGGCGAGGTTTGCCGAGATCCTCGCCGGCCGGCTGGCCCGCACGGTGTAACCCAGGGTTTACCGGCAAATAGGCGATTTCGGTAATCGAAAACTCGCTGGCAGGGATAAATTGGATCCCATGCCTGAGTTTCGCGTTATCGACCCACGTGGCCGGGTCGTCGCGGCGAAGGGTTTTGCCAATGCCGAGGCCGCGCACGCCTGGTTCGTCGACTCGGTCGGCGGTAACACCGAGCTGGGTTGGCGCATGGAGGTCAACGACGACGGGCAATGGGCATTCTTCGATGACACCGACGGCTTCACCGCCCCGATGAGCCATCGGCCGACGAAACGCTGACCGCCGCATCCGGCCGTCGGCCACGCGCGACGCGCCCGGCCTCGCTGGCTCTCTCGCTCGACGTACGCTCCCACCATGCATGTCGACGCGATGACGACTCCCCAGCCGCTCGGCCAAATCGGTGACCTTGCCCGGCGGACCGAATCCGTCGGATTCTCCGGGCTGTTGTTCACCGAGACCGGCCGCACCGCATACCTGAACGCCGCCGTAGCCTCGCAGGCCGCGCCCGAGCTCGAATTGTCGACGGGCGTCGCAGTGGCCTTTCCGCGTAGCCCGTTCGTCACCGCCGCCGCGGCGTGGGAACTGCAGGAAGCCACCAAGGGGAAGTTCCGGCTGGGACTGGGAACGCAGGTGCGCACCCACGTCGTCCGGCGCTACGGAACCGCCTTCGAGAGGCCCGGACCCCGGCTGCGCGACTACTTGCTCGCCGTGAAGGCGTGCTTCGCGGCGTTTCGCTCAGGGACGCTCGACCACCACGGCGACTTCTACGATCTCGACTTCATCACCCCGCAGTGGAGCCCGGGCCCGATCGACGCACCGGACCCCAAAGTCGATATCGCAGCGGTCAATCCGTGGATGCTGCGCATGGCGGGCGAAGTGGCCGACGGGCTTCACGTCCACCCGATCGGCGAACCGGGCTACCTGGCCCGGCACGTGTTGCCGACCGTTGCCGAAGGGGCGGCGAAAGCCGGCCGTGCACCGTCGGACATCGCGATCATCGTGCCCGTCATGACGATCGTCGGCGACACCGACGAGGAGCTCGACAAGCAACGTGAAGTCGTGCGCGCCAGCATGGCCTTCTACGGCAGCACGCCGAACTACGCATTCATCTGGGATGAGGCGGGTTTCGAGGGCACGACCGCCCGGATCCGGGAGAAACAGAAGGCCGGAGATTTCGCCGGGATGGCGGCCCAGGTCAGCGATGATCACATCGCGGTCTTCGCGACCGAGTCGACCTGGGATGGGCTGGCCGACGCGTTGGTCGAGAAATACGCCGGAATGGCAACACGATTGGTGATGTACAACGCCGTCGCCGATCTGGAGCGCTTCGAGCGGTACGGCGAGGTGGCTCGCCGGGTGCAAGGGATCAGCGGCTGAGCTGGATGGCTTTGACCACGAGCAGCAGCGCGCCGGCGACCAGATAGGTGCGCAGCGCGATCATGCCCAGTCGGGTGCCGGGCGACCATACGACCGGCTCAAGCAGCGTCAGCGGTGGCATGCGCCAGGTGCTGCGGTCCACACCCCGGACCGGAAGCCGCACGACGGGCCGCGCGGGCTGGCGGCGGGCCATCCAGCGCAACGCAGGCGCAGCCGCGAGCGCGAACACGGCCATTGCCACCACCAGGTAGCCCGACATCACCACGACATCGATTTGGGGAAACAACGTGGTAGCCATCAAGATTCCCGACAGCAGCAGCAACGTGCCCACGATCAGTCCGGCGACCCAGTTCAGCCAGGGCCGATTTACCCAGGGGCCCAATACTTCTCGATCATTGCACAACAACAGCAGGAATACGCTGGCGCTGGGCAGGAGTAGACCGGCGAGCGCCTGCACGGCGGTGGTGATGAGCCCGAGCGGGGCGCCCGGGATCAGGACGATCGCGGCGGCCAGCACCACCATTGCGGTGTAGGACAGGTAGAACTGTTTGGCGTCGGAGAAGCCCCGGTGTAGTGAGTGCTTCAGCCCGAAGACGTCTCCGAACGCGTAACTGGTGGCCAGGGTGACTGCGGCGGCACCGATGATCGAGGCGTCCATCAGCACGATCGCAAAGGTCCAGCCAAGCGTCTCGCGGTGCTGGCCGAGCAGATGGGCGATGGCCCCGGCGTCGGTGAAGCCACCCACGGTGCCGGTGGAGCGCGCGGCCCAGTCGCCGGTCATCACCAGTGCGGCGGCGCCGACCACCACTACGAAGGCACCGAGCACGGTGTCGGCGCGTTCGTACGCCATGAACCGGGGTGTGATGCGCTTGTCGACGACGTTGGACTGCTGGAAAAACAGCTGCCACGGAGCGACGGTGGTACCGACGATGGCGATGATCAGCAACACCGCATCCGAACTGATTCCGCCCGAAATGCCGGGTACGACAAAGGACTTCGCCGCATGCACCCACTGCGGATGTGACATCAACAGCATCGGGATCTGCAGCAGGGTGACGGCGATGAACACGAACATGGCCCGCTCCCACCGACGGAAGCTGCCGCTGGCCATGATCGCCACCAACGCCACCGCCGAGGTCGGCACCACAACGTATTTGGAGACGCCGATGTACTCGGCGGCCAGGCTGATGCCGATGAACTCGGTGACGATCGTCAAGAAGTTGAGCAAGAACAGGTCGCCGACCGAAAACCAGCCCCAGCCCCGGCCGAAGCGTTCGTTGATCAGTCGGGCATGCCCGACCCCGGTGACCGCCCCGAGCCGGACCACCATTTCTTGGTTGACGATGAGCACGGGGATCAGCAGCAGCAACACCCACAGCAGTGAGTAGCCGTAGTTCTGGCCGGCCTGGGCGTAGGTGGCCACCCCGCCCGCGTCGTTGTCGCCGACCATCACGATGATTCCGGGCCCGACGATCGCGAGCAGGGTCAGCAGCCGCGTCCGCCAGGTCCGGGCATGCTCGGTCTCTCCGACGCTGATGCGTCCGAACGCGCCCTCGATATCGCCCGCATGCGCGCTGTCCAGCACCGCGGTGCGCCGCGGCTGCGCCGGCTCGGAGCGCTGTGCGTCGACGCCCTGCGCGCCGGCCTGGGTGGTGTTCTCGCCGCCGGAGCTCACTGCGGGCTACCCCCCGTTGGCGGTGTGTCACGGTCGTCGGCTGGGGCGATTTCGCGGATGGGGCGGGGCGCGGGCTCCCGGCGCCGCCAGTCCTCGGGGATGGTCGCCTCCAGCACATCGTCGACGGTGACCACCCCGAGGAGGCGGTCGTGTTCGTCGACGACGGGTATGGAGTAGAGATTGAAATCCGCCATTAGCAGCGCGATATCGGTCAGGTCCGCGTCGGCGTTCACCCGCACCGGGTCGGAATCCATTAGCGCGCTGAGGATTTCGGCGGGGTCGACCTGCAGCAGGGTGATCACTGACACGACGCCGTCAAGACGTTTGTCCTCGTCCAGCACGTGCACCTTGATCAGCGCTTCCGGCTGGATGTTGTGCGACGCGGCGACCAAGGCCAACGCCTCGCCCGCCGTCGTGGCGGGTGAACACGTCACGGAGTCGACATTCATCAACCCGCCCGCGCTTTCGGGGTTGAACCCCATCAAGGTGACGACCTTGGTGCGCTGCGGGGCGGGCATCAGCTCGAGCACGCGCCGGCGCCGGGACTGGCGCAGGTCGGCGATCGCATCGGCGGCGTCGTCGGCGCGCATCCGGCCCAGCAGCGCGGCGACCTCGTTGTCCGGCATGTTGTCGAGCAACCGACTGGCCTTTTCCGGGTCGAGTTCTTCGAAGACGTCGGCTTCCAATTCCGGGTCGCTGTGCACGCGGTCGAGGATCTCGCCGCCCTCGGCCTTGTCCGCTTCCTCGAGGAGGTCGGCGATCTCGGCGGCCTTGAGCTCGCCGAATCGGTCCGACAGACGTCGGACCGCGTCGGAGCGGGCGTGGCCGATCAGCGGCTCGAATGCCTTCCAATCGCGCGACGCATGCCCGCCCGAATGCCTGATAAGCCCGAACAATCGCGGCGGACGGCGCGTGTCGAGGCGGGTGACCATCCAGCCTTCACCGGTCTGTTCCAGCTCGACGTCGTAGGCGCGCACCAGCTCGACGGTGGCCACGTCGATCAACCGGTGGCCCAGCACGTCGGTGCGCAACAGCACTTCACCCTCGCGGCGTTCGAACCCGCGAAGGTCAACCTTATTCTTGGTCAACAGGACTCGGTCCGCCGAGTACGCGTCAATGGTTTTGTCGCCGATGAAGACCCGGCGTCCGCCGACCCCCGCCACGATGCCGGCCACCAGCGGGTACTCCTCGGCCCCGCGCAACCGCACGATCACGTCCTCGACCCGGCCCACCGTTTCGCCGGAACGTGCCAGGACGGGTGCACGTAACAGTTGAGAGAGGTGGATTATCGGCTGTCCGGCGCGCGGCTTGGACGCCTTTTCCGATGTGCTCATGTATCCCTCCTCAAGGCGGTGCGACCGAACCCGCGGCCAACCTACCCCGAAAACCGAGTGTTGCGGTGCCTCGCGAATCGAAATCGATCGTTGGACCGTCTCGGCGGCCAGAGCGTACGCTCGTGTCGCCGTGGATGACTACCGTCAATAGGTAAACGGCAGAAGGCTATTGGGATTTCGTACCGTGGCTGAGTTATGTTCGCTCTGTGTCCGTACTCGACTTCATTTCGGTATCCCCTATTGTCCCCGTCAGAGACCTGGACGTCGCACTTGCCCGCTACCGCCGGCTGGGTTTCGACGTCCACGCTTATGAAGGCCCCGACCGGTACGGATTCGCCGACCGCGGGTCGGTGTCGATCCACCTCACCGAATGGGCCGAGCACGACCCCTTACGCACCGCCGCAAGCGTGTACTTCTACGTCAGTGACGCCGATGCCCTCTATACGGAGTGGGCGACACTGGAAAACCTCGGTGGTCGCCTAATCGCGCCGCAGGATACGCCGTACGGCTTGCGCGAATTCGCCTATGTCGATCCCGACGGCACCGCGCACCGGGTCGGTTCACGCCTGGGCTGAGCTTAGGTACTTTCCGTTGCCCGAGTGCACGTTTCGTGGTTGACTGGACATAGCTGGCCTGGATATGGGCCAGCACCACCGTCGCCGCCGCTATCAGACTTAAGGCGGCCCAACCTATGTCGTTGGTCTGCAACGCTTTACCTAGCGACACCGAGCATCGACCCCACGACGGGCCCGGCGACGGTGTGGGGGGCGACGCGGTAAGCGGACCGGCCCGAAATGCCGACTGTTCCCAGGCGGTCGCTTGTCCTGCAATTGATCTCGTAATGACAACGGTCAACGGTCACAGCTGCATCACCGGTCCCCGCACCGGGCTATGTGCGAGTTGCCCGCCTCTCAGCGACAAGCCGGCCGAGGAAATACGGCCCCGCCCGCCCAACGCACGCGTTTCGCTGAGAGGCGGGCAACTCGTACATGCCCGCCGGCAGCGACGGCAGTGGAGCAAGTGACAAACCACCACGACTGGTCGAGC
>NZ_LZMB01000536.1 GCF_001673555.1 Mycobacterium sp. 1165178.9
GCTTCGGGCACCACCAACACCCGCCCGCCATGCAGCAGCGGACCCCACACCTCCCACACCGAGGTGTCAAACCCATAGGAATTGCACTGCGTCCAGGTCCCTGGCGGCACATAAGTATTCGCCACAGTCAAAAACTGGGTCACGTTGCCGTGGGTGACGGCCACCCCTTTGGGCACACCAGTAGTACCAGAGGTGTAGATCATGTAGGCGATATCGTCGGCCGTCGGGTGTGGTAAATCCTTGCGCGGCATCCGGATTCCGGGGTGGTCCACATCGATGACGGGCACCCCCCGCCCATCCAGCCGCGAGCGGTGGTCGGCGGTGGTGATCGCGGCGATCGGCCCGGCATCGGCCAGCATGAACTCGATCCGGGCCGCGGGCACGCCGGGATCGATCGGCAGATACGCCGCCCCGGTCTTGAGCACCGCCACAATCGAAACGATCGCCTCGGCCGACCGGGAAAACAGCAGCGCCACCAACTCACCGGGACCCGCACCCTGGGCGGCCAGCAGATGCGCCAGCCGGTCGGCGGCCGCATCGAGCTCGCGGTAGGTCAACGAATGCCTCCCGCATACCAACGCCACCGCTTCTGGCGTGCGGGCCACCTGCGCCGCGAACAATGCGGGAATCGACATCGACGGCGACTCCGGCTCGTCCAACACCGCCCGGTTACCGATCTCGGCCAGGCGAGCGTGCTCGGCGGCATCCAACAGATCCATCGACGACAACCGCCGTGCCGGATCGGTGGCCATGGCCGCCAGCACCCACCGCAACCGCTCGATCAGCATCTCGATGCTGCCGGCGTCGAACACGTCGGTGCGAAATTCCACGTTCCCGCTGATTCCGGCGGGATCGCCGGCTTCCGTCCAGCGCTCAGCTAAGGACAGCACCAGATCCATGCCGCCGGTGTGCGCGCCGACCGGCAGCGAGGTGATCTGCAAGTCGCCCAACGCCAACCCGGCGGCGGGATCGTTGGTCTGCCAGTTCTGCCAGGCCAACATCACCTGGACCAGCGGGTGGTGGTTCAGGGAACGGGTGGGATTGAGCCGCTCGACCAGTACCTCAAAGGGCACATCTTGATGCTCATACGCCGCCAGACTGCGCTGACG
>NZ_LZMB01000537.1 GCF_001673555.1 Mycobacterium sp. 1165178.9
GGCGCCCAAAACCCGCTTCAACGCACCGGTCTCGCCGCACCGGCGCATCACCGGCTGCCGCGTCGAACTGGCCCGCGCGAAAGGCATCAAGGACGCGTACGGCGTCAAACTCAACGACGTAGTGCTGGCACTGGTGGCCGGCGCCGTCCGCGACTATCTACAGAAACGCGGTGAACTGCCCGCCAAACCGCTCATCGCGCAAATCCCCGTCTCGACACGCACCGACGACGACAAGGACGACGTCGGCAACAAGGTCAGCTCGATGACCGTCTCGTTGGCCACGGATGTCGACGACCCGGGGGAGCGACTGCGGGCCATCCACGAAAGCACCCAGAACGCCAAGCTGATGGCCAAGGCGTTGTCGGCGCATCAGATCATGGGGTTGACCGAGACCACGCCGCCCGGCTTGTTGGGACTGGCCGCGCGGGCCTACACGGCCAGCGGGCTGTCGCGGAACCTGGCCCCGATCAACCTGGTCGTCTCGAACGTTCCCGGCCCGCCGTTCCCGCTGTACATGGCCGGCGCCAAACTGGATTCGCTGGTGCCACTGGGACCTCCGGTGATGGACGTTGCGCTGAACATCACGTGCTTCTCCTACACCGACTACCTGGACTTCGGTTTCGTGACGACTCCCGAGGTGGCCAACGACATCGACGACATGGCCGATCGGATCGAGCCTGCATTGACCGACCTGGAGAAGGCCGCCGCGCGCGAGACCAGCTAGACCCTGGCGGTCTCGCGACCAGGGGGCCGGTCAGATCGCCGCCGACGCCGATCACCCGAACACCGAATCAGGTTATCCGCCATCACAAATCACGTGCCAGGATTATCCGGTCAGGAAAACCAGCCGGAACGTGCCGATCTGCACTTGATCGTTATTGGCTAGCACCGTCGAGTCCACCGGCTGGCGGTTGACGTAAGTGCCATTGAGGCTGCCGACGTCCGCGACGGCCCAGGTGCCGTCTTCCGCCAGGCGAAACTCGGCGTGGCGGCGGCTGACGGTGATGTCGTCGAGCAAAATATCGCTGTCGGGATGGCGTCCCGCCGAGGTGACTGGCTGGTCGAGCAAGAACCGAGAACCGGCGTTGGGGCCACGCCTGACAACCAGCAGCGCCGATCCGCTCGGTAACACTCCGGCTGTTTCCGTCTCGGTGGTAGCGGTCGAACTGTCATCCACCTCGTCAAGGAAGTCGGTGCCGTGATCGACAGTGGTCTCGGCCACTGCTTCAGTGAGGTTTCGGTCGTCGTCGTAGCGGTTCACGTGCTGCTTCCACCGCGGGTAATCTGGCTCGGTTTCAACGGAGTACCCACGTTGCGGCGGCCTTATGCTGCTAGACCACCTCGGGACCGTCAACACGCACCAGCGCCACCAACAGGGGAGGTTGGCGAGCATGTTGCGCGCCCCCGGCTCCGTCGCCGCAGCCAGAATCCCTGGTGTCTCTTGACCGCTGCGTCGCCAAGGGAATCGCTCCAAGTTCGCCGTCGAGCTTGGCGACAGTCTAGTCGCGCTCGGGCGGATTGGTCGCGTACACCCACGACAGGAATCGAGCCACGGCCTCCGCGGACCGATGGGCCCGTGGCGAGCTGAAGATGTCGAAAGCGTGTTGGGCGTGCGGCAATTCGGCGTAGGCAACCGGGTTCTTGGACACCCCACGCAGTTCCTCGACGAACTCTTCGGCCTCGCCGACCGGGATGAGCGAATCGTCGTGGCCGTGCAGGACGAAGAAGGGCGGTGCGTCGGCGCGCAGCCGCCGGATCGGCGAGGCGTCAACGTAGATGTCGCGGTGCGTGGCGAATTTCTTTTTGACAACGAACTTTTGGAGCAGGTCCACGAATTCGCGCCGGCCTTCGCCCTCGGTGGAGAACCAGTCGTAGCGCCCATACACCGGCACCGCGGCCACCACCGAGGTGTCGGCGTCCTCGAAACCGGGCTGGAACTTCGGGTCTCCTGCGCTCAGCGCCGCTAGCGAACATAGGTGGCCGCCGGCGGATCCGCCGGTGATCGCCACGAAGTTCGGATCCCCGCCGTAGCGGGAGATGTTCTCCTTGACCCAGGCCAGCGCGCGTTTGACGTCGACGATGTGGTCGGGCCAGGTGTGCCGCGGCGATACCCGGTAGCCGATCGACACGCACACCCAGCCGCGGGCGGCCAGGTGGCTCATGAGCGGATAGGCCTGGGGCCGGCGCATTCCGATCATCCAGGCGCCGCCGGGCACCTGGAGCAGCACCGGCGCTTTGCCGTCTCGCGGCAGATCGTGGCGGCGCCAGATGTCGGCGAGATTCGCGCGGCCATGCGGACCGTAGGACACCACGTTGGTCTTCTCGACGTAGCGGCGGCGCGCGATGGTGTTGCCCAGCGGCGGGGTGCGCCGTCCGCTGCGCGTGGGTGTCGTCTGAGGCAGCTTGCTCAGTGCCTCTTCGTAGTCGTCGCCCAGTTGCTCGCGCAGCCCCGCCTCCAGCACCGGCCCGGGAGTGGTGACGCCGCGATACTTGATCACGCCCAGGATGGCCCAGGACGCCACGGTCAGCGCAAGGGCGGCCTTTCCGCGCCGTCCGGTGAAGTCACCGCGGCGACCCCGCCGCAATGCATCGAGCAGCGAGGCGGAGAAGTAGACGCCGGGCACCTCCGAGGCCGGCCAGCCGAACCAGAAGACCAGCACGGTGCTGTACCCCTTGCGGGCCAGCGGACGTAATCCGTTGGCGGCGTTGGCCAACTCGAGCGCCGCCCGCGCCAGCGGCCGGGGCTTTCTGATCGTCCGCGCCAGCCGCGTCACCCCTGCACCCGCGCTTGCAAGTCGGCGCGCAGGATCTTGCCGGTGCTGCTGCGTGGAAGTTCGTTCAGCACGGTGATCTCGCGGGGGATCTTGTAGTTGGCGAGGTTCTCCCGCACATGCTGCTTGAGCGCTTCGGGAGCGGCGTCCGCGTCGAGCGTGGCGCCGGGCTCCAGCACCACGAAGGCCGCCAGCCGCTGCCCGTATTGTTCGTCGTCCACGCCGATCACCGACGCCTCCGCCACGTCCGGGTGCGCCGCCAACGTCTTCTCCACCTCGATCGGGTACACGTTCTCGCCGCCGGACACGATCATCTCGTCGTCGCGGCCGACGACAAAAAGCCGACCCGCCTCGTCCAGATAACCCACGTCGCCCGATGACATGAATCCGGCGTGAAAGTCCTTGGTACTACCCGATGTATAGCCGTCGAACTGGGTGTTGTTGCGCACGTAGATGCTGCCGACCTCGCCGGTGGGCAGCTCGTTGAATTCCGGGTCCAGGATGCGGATTTCGGTTCCCCCCGCGGGCCGGCCCGCCGTGTCGGGTGCGGCCCGCAGGTCCTCCGGGGTGGCGGTCGCGATCATGCCGGCCTCGGTGGCGTTGTAGTTGTTGTAGATGACGTCTCCGAACGCGTCCATGAACGCGATCACCACGTCGGGCCGCATCCGCGATCCCGATGCCGCGGCGAATCGCAGGGAGCGGCCGCTGTAGCGGCGCCGCACCTCGGCGGGCAACTCCATGATGCGGTCGAACATCACCGGGACCACGGCCAGCCCGGTGGCCTGGTGGCGGTCGATGAGATCCAGCGTGGCCTCGGGGTCGAATTTGCGCCGGGTGATCACCGTGCAGGCCATGGACGCGGCGAAGATCAACTGGGAGAAGCCCCAGGCGTGGAACATGGGCGCGACGATCACGATGTTCTCCTCGGCCCGCCACGGCGTGCGGTCCAGAATCGCCTTGAGGGTGCCTATTCCGGCGTTGCCCCCGGATTGGTTGGCGCCCTTGGGTGTTCCGGTGGTACCGGAGGTGAGCAGGATCACCCTGCCCTTGCGGCCGGAGCGGTATGGCTGTTGCCCGGCATGATCGGCGATCATCTTCTCGACGGGGAGATCGTGTTGCCCGTCGGTCCAGGCCACGATGCGGCTGGCTTCCGGCTTGTCGGCCAGCGCCCGGTCGACCGTCGGGGTGAACTCCTCGTCGTACACCACGGCGTCCACGCCCTCGCGGTTGACCACCTCGCCCAGCGCTGGGCCGGCGAACGAGGTGTTGAGCAGCACGACGTCGGAGCCGATCCGGTTGACGGCCACCACCGCCTCGACGAAGCCGCGGTGGTTGCGGCACATGATGCCCACGACCTTCGGCTGCCCGCCGGGCAGGTGCTGCAGCGCGGCGCCGAACGCGTTGATCCGTTCGTCGAGTTCCCGCCAGGTCAGGGTGCCGAGTTCGTCGATCAGCCCGGGACGGTCCGGGCAACGCTGCGCCGCACTGGCGAATCCGACGGTCATGCCCATGCCCTCGCGGCGCATGGCCGCGGCCATCTTGAGGTAGCGGTCGGGCCGCATCGGCGCGATCATGCGGGCGCGGCTCAGAGTGGTGACCAGGCCGAGGGTCTCGCTCAAGGGATTCGGCATCGCTCAGCCCAGGATCGGGAAGCGCCGCTTGGCGGCCAGCTCGGTCAGGGCCTCCTGCATGACCGACCGCACGTACTCGTCGACTTCGTCGACGTCGGGGTCGTCGCCGAACTGCTTGGCGATGTCGATGGGCTTCAGGACCTGGGTCACGATCTTGGTCGGCAGCGGCAGGTTCGGCGGGATCACCGCGCTCAGGCCGAAGGGGAAGCCGAACGACAACGGCAGAATCGCGCTGCGCAGCAAGCGTTTAATGCCCAGCCGCTCGGCCAGCCAGGTGCCGCGGGTCAGATAGAGCTGGGTCTCCTGCCCGCCGATGGACACCGCGGGCACGATCGGGACGCCGGCCTCGATCGCCGTGCGGATGTATCCCTTGCGGCCGTTGAAGTCGATGACGTTCTCCGAGAGGGTGGGTCGATAGGCGTCGTAGTCTCCGCCCGGGAACACGATCACCACCCCGCCGGACCGCAATGCCTGCGCCGCGTTCTCCCGGTTGGCGCGGATGTACCCGGTGCGCCGGAAGAAGTCTCCGGTGGGCCCGGTCATGAGAATGTCGTGGCTCAGCGTGTAGACCGGGCGGTCATAGCCGAGTTTGTCGTAGAAGTGGACGGAAAAGATCGGGACGTCCATGGGGAACATGCCGCCGGAGTGGTTACCGACCACCAGCGCTCCGCCGGGCGGGAACGTATCCAGGCCGTGCACCTCGGACCGGAAGTAGGTTTTCAGGACCGGGCGCATCACCGCCATCAGTCGCTGGGTCAAGCCGGGGTCGAATTTGCCGATGTCCCCGCCGTCGGGTTTGCCGTTGTCGGTCACGTTCCTCCCTTGACGCTCGCGCGGGGCCGCTTCGCCGAGTCGAATCGATGGTAGCGACCTGCGCCCGGGCGCCGTCATGGTGTTTCGTCTTTGACGATCCGAGGCATGGTGCGGCCCGGGCCAGGGGCGCTATTGTTACGGCGCCGTGAGTAATCCTCGAGCCAAGGGGACCCGATGGACGTAGCCGGTTTGTCCCATGAACGTGGCGCACCCTCGAGCGCCACCCGCAGATCGGCTAGCACCCGCGGGCGACGCTCGCACGCCGCGGTCCGCGCGGAAACCACCCGACGCGGTCGAGAACCCGTACCGGCCGTCGAGCGGGTTGCCGGTGCGCCCGCCGGGGCCGCCCCGGATACGGCGGACCAGCTGCAGGCGGACTACTTCGTGCGACTGCTCGCTGGTCGTCGCGGCCTCATCGACCAGCGCATCGACGAGTATCAGCGCAAGATCGCCACCGCGGAAGCAAAGGGTGACGCCGACGCCGTGACGAATCTCCGCCGCCTGGTGCGCGTCGCCGATCAGGATCGGGAGACCCTGGACGTCCTGATCGACAAGCTGCGCCGGCGATTTGTCCGCCCGACAATGGCGGAGGCGCGCCCCGCGGCACGCCGGGGCTCCCCGGGCGCGCGCTGAATCACTTTCTGGCGCAGCTGTTTTCGTCACCGGTTTCCTGGCGAGGTAGCGGGACGCAGATCACCGGCACGCGCAAATCGGCCCGCCCGCACGGTGGTGCCGATACATTCGATGGGCCAGCTGGTTTCTAGACAGGAACGAGGCCGCCCATGGGATTCATGTCACCGGAACTTCCGGACGTCGAC
>NZ_LZMB01000538.1 GCF_001673555.1 Mycobacterium sp. 1165178.9
GTATAAGAGACCGGTTCGCGTGCGGCGGCCGGTCCGGTGGCACCGCCGAGGATCCGGTGCAAGTCGTGAACAACGGGGAGCTGTGATGGGCGACCTGCTGCGAGGCCTGTTCAAGGGAGCGATCGAACCCAAGGACAACGATTCGCGATTCCTGCTCGACGTGCACTCGCGCGATCTGCCCGGTGAGAAGACCATGCGCCGCTACGCCGACGACGACGAGGTCGACCTGGTGGTAGTCGGCGCCGGCGCCGGCGGCTCGGTGCTGGCGCAGCGGCTGGCGCGCGAGGGCTGGCGGGTCGTGATCTTGGAGGCCGGCCCGTTCTGGCACCCGGACGAGGATTGGGTGTCCGACGAGGCCGGGTCCCATGCGCTGTACTGGACGCAGAAACGCATCCTCGGCGGCGACGACCCAATCGAGCTGGGCAAGAACAACTCCGGGCGTGGGGTGGGCGGCTCCATGGTGCATTACGCCGGGTACACCCCGCGGTTTCACCCGAGCGACTTCGAGACCTACACCCGCGACGGGGTCGGGGCGGACTGGCCCATCCGCTATGCGGACATTCGCCGCCACTACGAGCAGGTGGAGCTCGAGCTGCCGGTGGCCGGCCAGAACTGGCCCTGGGGCGATCCGCACCGCTATCCCTTTGCGCCGCACCCTATTTCGGGTGCGGCCGCCAAGATTTGGAGGGGAGCGCTCAAGCTGGGCATCGAGATGCGGGTGGGGCCCGTCGGCATCGTCAACGGCACGTTCGGCAACCGGCCGCACTGCATCTACCGCGGCTACTGCCTGCAGGGCTGCAAGGTCAACGCGAAGGCCAGCCCGTACGTCACGCACCTCCCCGACGCACTGGCCCACGCCGTGGAGATCCGCGCAAACTGCATGGCCTCGCGCGTCGAGCTCGACGATAGCGGCGCGGCCCGCGGCGTGGTGTACTACGACGAGATTGGCGGCAAAGAGCGGCTGCAACGCGCCAAAGTCGTTGCCATTGCCGGCTATTCGATCGAGACTCCTCGCCTGCTGTTGAATTCGGCCAGCGATCGCTTCCCGAACGGCTTGGGGAACAACGAGGATCAGGTCGGACGTTATGTGATGGTGCAGGGCGCCACCCAGTCCGCGGGCCGGTGGTCCGAGGAGGTCCGCATGTACAAGGCGCCTCCCCCGGAGGTGACCTCCGAACAGTTCTACGAGACCGACCTCTCTCGCGGATTCGCCCGCGGCTTCGCCATCCAGACCGTGTCGCCGATGCCGATCGGATGGGCCGAACACGTGCTTGCCGACGGGCACTGGGGTCGAGCCCTGCGGGAGTACATGCGCGACTACAACCACTGGGCGACCGTCGGTGTGCTCAACGAGTTGTTGCCGCTACCGGATAATCGCGTGACGCTGGCCGACGAGAAAGATCCGTACGGCATTCCGGTGGCTCGGTTCGACTACACGCTGTGCGACAACGACAAGGCCAACATGGCCTACTCCACCAAGGTGATCGGCGACATCCTGCACGCCGCCGACGCCCAGGACGTGCTCACCATCGAGCGCTTCGCCCACTTGATCGGCGGCGCCCGCATGGGCACCAGGCCTGATAACTCGGTCGTCGACTCCGATCAACGCGTGTGGGGGGTACCGAACCTGTTCCTCGCCGACGGCTCGGTGTGCCCGACCCAGGGGTCGGCGAACCCCGCGCTGACCATCATGGCGCTGGCCTCGCGGCTCGCCGAACGCCTGGCCGGCGGGAAGGTCGATACCACCGCGGGACGGAGGTCGGAGGCGGGAGCCCGTGGCTGACCGAACGATCGACATCGAAACGACCTTCGCGCCAAGGGTGCTGCGTGAGTACGCGCTGCTCGCCGACGGCGAGCGCGGAGCGCTGATCGGGCCGCAGGGCGACATGGCGTGGATGTGCGCGCCGCACTGGGACTCCGACGCCGTCTTCTCCAATCTCATTGGCGGCGGCGGGGTTTACGCGATCACGCCGACCGACATCCGGCACGTGTGGGGCGGGTACTACGAGCCGGGCACCCTGATCTGGCGCAGCCGCTGGACCACCCGCGACAGCACCGTGGAATGTCGTGAGGCACTGGGTTTTCCCGGCGAGCCCGACCGGGTGGTGCTGCTGCGGCGCCTCATGGTGTGCCGCGGCACGGCGCGCGTGCGGGTGCTGCTGGCACCGAGCGCGGGATTCGGCCGGCACGGTCTCGGCCGGCCGAACTCCGACGGCGGAGTCTGGAGCGGCCGGTCGGGCCGGTTGCGCTGGCGCTGGCTGGCCGGCTGTGACGTGCGCACCATCAAAGCCGCGCACGACAAAAGCGAGCTGCTCACCTGTGAGATCACCCTCGAGGAAGGGCGGCAACACGACCTGGTGCTGGAGCTGTCCGAACGCGCACTGCCCGACCAGCCGCCCGACCCCGACCTGGCCTGGGACGCCACCGAGGCCGCATGGCACCGCAGCGTGCCCCGGCTGAACTGCACCATCGCTCCCCGCGACGGACGCCACTCCTACGCGGTGCTGCGTGGGCTGACCAGCAGCGGCGGCGGGATGGTGGCCGCGGCCACGATGAGCCTGCCCGAACGCGCCCACACGAATCAGAACTATGACTACCGGTACGCCTGGATCCGGGACCAGGTGTACGCGGGGATGGCCGCCGCGGCCGTCGGCACGACCGAATTGCTGGACGCGGCGGTCCAATTCGTCGGCGCCCGCCTGCTCGACGATGGCCCCAATCTCAAACCCGCCTACACCGTCACCGGTGGCGCGGTACCCAGCGAAGAAGCGCTCGACCTTCCTGGCTATCCCGGCGCCACCGACAGGGTCGGCAACTGGGTCAACCAACAGTTTCAGCTCGATGTCTTCGGCGAGGCGCTGCAGCTGCTGGCCAAGGCGGGCGCCGCCGACCGGCTCGACGCCGAGGGTTGGCGCGCCGCCCAGACGGCCATCAGGACCATCGAAAAACGTTGGCGCGAACCCGATGCCGGGGTGTGGGAGATCGACGACGAGCACTGGACGCAGTCCCGCCTGGCCTGCGTGGCCGGTTTGCGCGCCATCGCGAAACTGGCCGGCGCCGGTCCCGAGGTGGCGGCCTGCGCTTCGCTGGCCGACGCGATCCTGGCCGACACCGCGTCGAGCGGCCTGCATCCACACGGCTACTGGCAGCGCAGCCCACGGCTGACAGGGGTCGACGCCTCACTGCTGTTGCCGCCCGTGCGCGGCGCACTGCCGGCCGAGGACCCCCGCACCCGGGCCACCCTGGATGCCATCCGCCGGGAACTCACCGACGACGGGTTCGTCTACCGTTTCCGCCACGACGAGCGCGACCTCGGCGACGCCGAGGGTGCCTTCCTGCTCTGCGGTTTCATGATGGCGCTGGCCGAAGATCAACTGGGCCATGGCGATTGCGCGATGCGCTGGTTCGAGCGCAACCGCGCCGCATGCGGCCCCCCGGGGCTGTTCTGCGAGGAATACGACGTAAGGCAGCGCCAACTGCGCGGCAACCTGCCGCAAGCGTTCGCGCACGCGCTGATGCTGGAATGCACCGCAACCCTCGCCGACGACGAAGCCCACCATGAGTGATTACTGGACCGAGCGAAAGGCAATTCTGCGATGACACAGACAGTGGTGATCACCGGAGCCAGCGCGGGCATCGGCCGCGCCACCGCGAGGGAGTTCGGACAGCGTGGCGCCAACGTCGTCCTGCTCGCCCGCGGCGCCGCGGGCCTTGACGGCGCCGCACATGACGTCGAAGCCCGCGGCGGCAAGGCGCTGGCCATCCCGACCGATGTGGCCGACCACTCGGCCGTCGTCGCCGCCGCAGACGAGGCCGAAGCCGCCTTCGGTCCCATCGACGTCTGGGTCAACGTCGCGTTCACCTCGGTGTTCGCGCCGTTCAGCCAGATCGGCGCCGAGGAGTTCAGACGCGTCACCGAGGTGTCCTACCTCGGCTACGTGCACGGCACCATGGCGGCGCTGGCCAAGATGCGACCCCGCAACCGCGGCACCATCGTGCAGGTCGGTTCGGCGCTCAGCCAGCGTTCGATCCCGCTGCAGTCGGCGTACTGCGGCGCCAAACACGCCGTCAATGGCTTCACCGAATCGGTGCGCTGCGAGCTGTTCCACGAGAACTCCAAGGTGCGGATCACCGTCGTCCAGATGCCGGCGGTCAACACCCCGCAATTCTCCTGGGTGCTGTCCCGGCTCCCCCGCCATCCCCAGCCGGTGCCGCCGATCTACCAGCCCGAGGTGGCCGCCCGTGGCGTCCTGCATGCCGCCGATCACCCAGGGCGAAAACAATATTGGGTCGGCGATTCCACCATGGTGACGCTGCTGGGGCAGAAGTTCGTCGCGCCGCTGCTGGACCGCTACCTCGGCCGCACCGGATACGACTCCCAGCAGACCAAACAACCTGTCAGCCGCGAGCGGCCTAACAACCTCTGGCAGCCGCTGGATCACGACCCGGGCACCGATCACGGCGCCCGCGGGCAGTTCGACGACAAGTCGCATACCCACAGCCCGCAACTGTGGGCGTCCCAGCACCCGGTCGTCAGCGGCGCCGGCGCGCTGAGCGCCGCCGGGGTGGGCGCCTGGCTCGCGGCCCGGGCGGGGCGACGGTGGTGTCGATGACGCCCGATGCGCGGATCGAGGAGGTCACCGCGCAGGTCTACGAAATCCCCACCGACGCACCGGAAGCCGACGGCACCCTGTCCTGGTCGTCAACCACCCTGGTGCTGGCCGAGGTTGCGGCCGGCGGCCGACGCGGGATCGGCTATACCTACGCCGACGGGGCGTGCGCCAAGCTGATCGGCGGCAAGCTCGCCGGTGCGCTGACCGGACACAGCGCCGTGGACATCCCCGCACGGTGGGGGTCGATGGTCAAGGCGATGCGCAACAACGGACGGCCCGGGCTGGCCTCGTGCGCGATATCGGCGGTCGACGCCGCCTTGTGGGATCTCAAGGGCAAGCTGATGGAGTTACCGGTATGCCGATTGATCGGCATGGCTCACCGCGAAGTGCCTATCTACGGCAGCGGCGGTTTCACCACCTACGACGAGTCCGCCACCCGCGCCCAACTCGAGCGCTGGGTCGACGAATGGAAGATCCCGCGCGTCAAAATCAAGATCGGTGAGTCATGGGGCTCCGACGTTAGCCGGGATCTGGATCGGATTGCGCTGGCGCGCAGGGTGATCGGCCCCGATGCGGAACTGTACGTGGACGCCAACGGAGGATACCGCCGCAAACAGGCGATCCGGGTGGGCCACGCCATGGCCGAACACGGTGTCACCTGGTTCGAAGAACCCGTGTCCTCCGACGACCTGGCCGGGCTGCGCGAAGTGCGCGACCAGGTCAGCCCGGACGTCACCGCCGGTGAGTACGGCTACGACCTGGCCTACTTCAACCGGATGCTCGCCGCCGATGCGGTCGACTGCCTGCAGATCGACGTCACGCGCTGCGGCGGCATCACTGACTGGGTGCGCGCCGCGGGCGTGGCGGCCTCCTACAACGTGGACGTTTCCGGGCACTGCGCACCCAACCTGCACGCCCACGTCGCCACCACGGTCCCGAACCTGCGACACCTCGAGTACTTCCACGACCACCACCGCATAGAACAGACGCTTTTCGACGGCGCGCTGTCGCCAGAGGGTGGCGCATTGCGACCCGATCAACATCGCCCGGGGCTTGGCCTGGCGTTCAGATACCAAGACGCCGAGGGCTACCGAAAGGCCTGACGGCCGAGCAGCGTCCATTCCCGTTTATGGAAAGGAGTGGACGCGCGAAAAAAGGGGAATCGCTACGCCAAGGTTTTCACAACGGGGATTGGGGAAACGCGCGATGACGATGAACTCCCATGACCAAACTGTTGCGTGTCGCGAGGCGCCGGTGTCTGATGTCGTCGAGGAAGGCGACTTGAGTGCGGTCGACTTGGTGCTGGGGCTCGGTGAGCCGCAGCGCGTCGGCAGGTTCTGGTTCTATCTCGACGGCCATCGCTGGGAGTGGTCGGATGCGGTGGCGCGCATGCACGGTTACAAGCCGGGACAGGTGCAGCCCACCACGGAACTGCTGCTGCGCCACAAGCATCCCGAAGACCGGGAGCGGGCGGCCGCCGTGCTAGACCGAGTGACGAAGGGAAGGCCGTTCAGCAGCCGGCACCGCATCATCGACACCGCCGGCCGCACCCGCTGCGTCGTCGTCGCCGGCGATCGGATGCTCGACGCCAGCGGTGCGCTGGCCGGCACGTCCGGCTTCTACGTCGACGTCACCGACTCGCTGCACTCCGACATCAGCAACGTCCTATCGGCCGTGGCCGAGGCCCGCGCGCGGATCGAGCAGGCCAAGGGCGTGCTGATGACCGTCTACGGCATCTCGGCCGAGCGCGCGTTCGACATCCTGGTGTGGCGTTCCCAGGAAACGAACCTCAAGTTGCGCGACGTCGCCAGCCGCTTCCT
The DNA here is from genome assembly GCF_001673555.1 of Mycobacterium sp. 1165178.9. GTDB lineage: Bacteria > Actinomycetota > Actinomycetes > Mycobacteriales > Mycobacteriaceae > Mycobacterium. The sequence goes on from NZ_LZMB01000538.1 coordinate 6,434, forward strand.
GGATGCCGTGGCCTGCAAGGCGTCCTCAGAAACCCAGAGCCAGGTGGACCAGGCACTGCTGACCCTCGGCTAGCGCCGACAGTAGGGTCGGCCCGGTGGCGCACCTACTTGGAGCTGAGGCCGTACACCTCGAATATCCGACTCAGGTGGTCTTCGACTCGATCACGCTCGGGGTCAACGACGGCGCGCGCATCGGCATCGTGGGGCGAAACGGTGACGGCAAATCCAGCCTGCTGGGGCTGCTGACCGGCCAGCAACGGCCCGATTCCGGCCGGGTCACCCAGCGCAGCGGGTTGCGGGTCGGCGCGCTCAGCCAGGCCGACACCCTGGAGCCGGACCGTAGCGTGGGTTACACCCTCGTCGGTGAGACGGCCGAACACCAGTGGGCCGGCGATCCGCGGGTCCGCGATGTGGTCGCCGGGCTGGTCTCCGACATCGACTGGGAGGCAACGGTTTCCACGCTGTCCGGCGGCCAGCGCCGCCGGGTGCAGCTGGCCAGGTTGCTGGTGGGCGAGTGGGACGTCATCGCACTCGACGAGCCCACCAACCATCTGGACATCGAGGGCATCACCTGGCTGGCCGGCCATCTGCGCCAACGCTGGGCGCGCAACACCGGCGGACTGCTGCTGGTGACCCACGACCGCTGGTTCCTCGACGAAGTCGCCACCACCACGTGGGAGGTGCACGACGGAATCGTCGAACCATTCGACGGCGGATACGCGGCCTACGTCCTGCAACGCGTCGAGCGGGACCGGATGGCCGCCGTCGCCGAGGCCAAGCGGCAAAACCTGATGCGCAAGGAGCTGGCGTGGCTGCGCCGCGGGGCGCCGGCGCGCACCTCCAAGCCCAAGTTCCGGATCGAGGCGGCCAACCAGCTGATCGCCGACGTGCCGCCGCTGCGCAACACCGTCGAGCTGGCCAAGCTCGCCACCGCCCGGCTGGGCAAGGACGTGGTCGATCTGCTCGACGTGTCGGTCTCGTTCGGGGGCCGCCCGGTGCTGCGCGACATCGAGTGGCGGATCGCCCCCGGCGAGCGCACCGGCATAGTCGGGGCCAACGGCGCCGGCAAGTCGACGCTGCTGGGCTTGATCGACGGCACCATCACGCCGGACATCGGCCGCGTCAAACGCGGCAAGACCGTGCGGCTGGCGGTGCTCGACCAGCAGGGCGATGCCCTGGCCGGGGTCGGCGGCGACCGGATCGCCGATGTGCTGGGCAGGCTGCAGGGCGGCTACCAGGTCGACGGCCGCGAGGCCACCCCGGCGCAGCTGCTGGAGCGCCTCGGCTTCGCCCGCGGCCATCTGTCCGCCCGCGTCGGGGATCTCTCCGGTGGGGAGCGGCGGCGGCTGCAGCTGATGCTGACGCTGTTGGCCGAGCCCAACGTGTTGCTGCTCGATGAGCCGACCAACGACGTCGACACCGACACCCTGGCAGCGATGGAGGATCTGCTGGACTCGTGGGCGGGCACCCTGATCGTCGTCTCGCACGACCGCTACCTGCTGGAGCGCGTCACCGATCAGCAGTACGCGGTGCTCGACGGCCGGTTGCGCCATCTGCCCGGCGGTGTCGATGAGTATCTGCGACTGGCCGGCCAGCGGACCAGCGAGGCGAATGCTGGATCGTCGCGGCCCACGGGGCCCGCCGACCCAACGCCGCAAGCGATGTCCGGCGCACAACGCCGCGCCGCGGAAAAAGAGGTGGCCTCCCTCGATCGCCAGCTTGCGCGGTTGGCCGAGCGGATCGAGGACAAGCACACGGAACTCGCCGGGCACGACCAGTCCGACCACGTCGGCATCACCCGGCTCACCCAGGACTTGCGCGCGCTTGAAGACGAGGTCGCCGACACGGAGAGGCGCTGGCTGGAGCTCTCCGAGCAGCTGGAGTGAAGCGCCTGCGGCGATCGCAAGCGCGGCGATGCGGTGGTATTGAGCCGCAACGGGTCTCGCGAGCGATCAGGAACTCAGTGCCAGCGCAGCAACACCAGTTCGGAGCCGAAGCCCGGACCCACTGCAAGCATGAGCCCGGGGCTGCCGCTGGGCGGCGGCTTGGCGATCGTGTCGCGCAGGATGTGCAGCACTGACGCCGACGAGAGGTTGGCGACTTCCCCGAGCGAGCGCCAGGTCAATTCCTGCGCCTCCGAGGGCAGTTCGAGACTCTTGGCGATCGTATTGATCACCTTGGGGCCGCCCGGGTGGGTCACCCAGGCGCCGATGTGGTCCTTGGTCAGGCCATGTGCGGCCAGGAAACTGTTCACGTCGTCGGCCAGGTAACGGTCGATGACGTCAGGCAGTTCCGGAGACATCGCCAGTTGTATGCCGTCCGAGCCGATGCTCCAGCCCATGATGTGCAGCGATTCCGGGTATAGACGGCTGCGCGAATCCACGATGTCGGGCCCGGCGGAATTCAGCTGCGCGGCGCGACGGTCGCCGACTGCGACGACGGCCGCGGCGCCGTCACCGAACATAGCCGTCCCGACCAGTCCGGACACGGTCGGCCTCACCGTCGGGAAGGTGAGCGAACATAGCTCGACCGACAGGACGACGGCCACGCCGTCGGGCGCACCCCGCAGGTAATCATGCAGCCGTCCGACGCCCGCCGCGCCGGCCGCGCAGCCCAGCCCGAACAACGGAGCGCGGCGCACGTCCGGACGGAGGCCGAGCCGCCCGACGATCCGGGCATCGAGCGACGGGACCGCGATGCCGGTGACCGTCGTGGTGGCGATCATGTCGATGTCTTGCGGTCGCAGCCCGGCCTCGTCGAGAGCACCCAGCAGTGCGTCGCAGCCCAGCTCCACGGCTTTGTCGATGAAGATCTCGTTCGTCGCGCCGAAGTCGGTCAACTCGCCGTATCGCTCGAGGGGCAGCACGAAGTGGCGGCCGTTGACCCGGGCGGCCGCGTGCAGGCGCCGGACGACGCCCTCATGTTCCTTCAATGCGGGGAGCTCGACGAGCGCGTCGGTGATTTCGCGTTGGCTATACCGATGTGGCGGCAACGCGCCGAATACGCCCGCGATGACGCTCATGTGCTACCTCTTGATTGCCGAGCAAAAAAGGTCCCCTTAATGGGGGGAATTTTATGCGGTTCTGTTGGGTGGTGCAAAAATTCCGCGTATTCAACACGTGTCTTATTAAACTGACCTTGCGTCGCCGTAATCATATCCGCCAGCGCAGAATTCGTCATTCGGCGTCATCCTCGTCAGCCGAGCTGAGCGCCATCGCGATTAACGCCTCCGGGCTCAACGAGTCGATGTCGTCGGCACTGACATTTGCATCGGAGACGAGTGTTTCCGGCGCGCCGGCGAGCAATAGAAGTTTTTCGAGCAATCCGGTTCTTCGAAGCTCGCGCACCGGAATCTTGCGCAGCGCCGACCAAATTTTTTCCTCCTCCGATTCGCCCGACTCGTCATGCGAAAGCTGCCGGCGAAGATGGTCGGCCAGCGCGGCCGGCGTCGGGTAATCGAAGATCAGCGTTCGCGACAACGCCAGGCCGGTATGACTGGTGAGGCGGTTGCGCAACTCGACCCCGATCATCGAATCAAAGCCGAGGTCGCCGAAAGCGCGGTCGTGGTCGATGGCATGGCCGCCCGGGTGGCCCGACACGGCCGCCGCATGCTCGCAGACCAGCTCCACCAGCACCCGGTGCTGGTCGTCGGGCGCCAGTCCGTGCAGCCGGTGCGCCAGGTCCGGCGTTCCGGTGGCCGTGGCGGGCGGAGTCCCCGCCGTGCCGGCCCCCAGCCAAAAACTCTGCCGCGCAAAGCCATACGTCGGCAACTCGACCCGTCGCACGTCAAGCCCGGCGAATAGGCCCGCCCAGTTAAGGTTGAGCCCGCGGGTGAACAACTGGCCGACGGCGCCGAGCAGTGATTCCGTCTCGGGCCGATCCTTGGCCATAGTGGGCACGGATATGGCCCGTTCGCCGCTCACGGATTGGTCGACCGCCGCGGTCAGCGAGGTGCCCGGACCCAGTTCCACGAAGAGTTCCGCGCCGGCCGCCTCGGCGGCGCGCACGCCTTCGAAGAAGCGCACTGGCTGACCGACGTGCTCCGCCCAGTACTGGGGCGACCCGTACCCGGCGCCGGCCAGCCGCCCGGTCACGTTCGACACCAGCCCGATCCGCGGCGCCCCCACCTCGATGCCGGCCACCGCCGCGGAGAAATCCGCCACCATGGGCTGCATCAGCGGCGAATGAAACGCGTGCGACACCGCCAGCCGATGCACGCGCCGCCCCTCCCGGGCCAGCCGGTCCGCCAGCGCTTCCACCGGCGTCTGCCCGCCCGAAAGCACCACCGCATTGGGACCGTTGACCGCCGCGATACTCACCTCGTCGTTCAACAACCCAGCCACCTCGGCCTCACCGGCGCCGACCGCCACCATCACCCCGCCGGCCGGCAATCCCGCCATCAACCGCCCTCGCGCCGCCACCATGCGCGCCGCGTCCGCGAGCGAGAGCACGCCGGCCACACATGCCGCCGCGATCTCCCCCACCGAGTGGCCCATCACCACATCCGGCACCACACCCAACGACTGCCACAACGCCGCCAGCGCGATCCCGAGCACGAACAACGCCGGCTGCGCAAACTCGGTGCTACGCAACAGCTCCGGGTCCGTGCCCCACATCACCTCACGTAGCGGCAGCCGCAGATGAGCGTCCACCGCGGCGGCCGCCTCGTCGAAGGCCCGGGCGAACACGTCGAACCGGCCATAGAGTTGCCGTCCCATCCCCAACCACTGCGACCCCTGGCCCGGGAACACAAAGACCGTCTTGCCCAATGGCATCGCCCGGCCGACAGCCACATCCGGCAATGACTCACCCGCCTCGAGAGCCGCCAGACCCTTTGCCAGCGCCGGCCGATCGCCGCCCATCACCACCGCGCGGTGCTCGAACACCGTCCTGGTGCTGATCAATGACCAGGCCACGTCGAGGGGGTTCACATCAGGCCGGTCGGCCACATGGGCGGACAACCGTTGCACCTGGTTGGCCAGCGCCTGCTCGGAGCGGGCCGACAGCACCCACGGCAACACCTCGTCTGCGCCCACGGGCGTTTCGGGTCGCCTCGTTTCCCGGTGGACGTTGGCCTGCTCGACGATGAGGTGCGCATTGGTGCCGCCCATCCCGAACGAGGACACCCCGGCCCGCCGCGGATGTTCTACCGGCGGCCATGGCGTCAGGGCGGTGTTGACCTGCAGCCCAAGGCTATTGAGGTCAGCCTCAGGGTCGGCGTAATTGAGGCTGGGCGGGATGGCGCCATGTTCGATCGCCAGTACGGCCTTGAGCAGGCCCGCGATGCCCGCCGCGCCTCCGGCGTGACCGGTGTTGGTCTTCACCGATCCCACCCGCAGCGGATCATGGGCGCGCTCGGCGAAAACCTCCCCCAGCGCCTGAGCCTCGGTCGCGTCGCCGACCTTCGTCCCCGTGCCATGGGCTTCGACGTAATCGATGTCGCTGCCCCGCAGGCCGGCATCGGCGAGCGCGCGCCGGATCACGTCGACTTCGCTGCGCGCCGATGGCACGGTCTGGGCGGTCGCGCTGCGCCCGGCGTTAACGACGGCGCTGCCGCGAATGACCGCGCGGATGCGGTCACCGTCTTCCAGCGCCAACGGCAAGGGCTTCAGGAGGACCAGTCCGCCGCCTTCACCGCGCACGTAACCGTCGGCGCGCCGATCGAACGCATAGGTATGGCCCGACACCGATACCGCCCCGAATTCCCGTTCCAGCATCGTGATTTCGTCGGCCAGGTTGAGGTGGACCCCGCCCGCGACCGCCAGCGCTGACTGACCGGAGGCCACGCTTTCGCAGCCGAGGTGCACCGCCACCAGAGAAGACGACTGGCCGGTGTCGACGGTCATGCTGGGTCCCTGCAACCCGAAGGCATACGAGATGCGGTTGGCGATCATCGCTCGGCTGATCCCGGTGAAGGTGTGGTGGTCCAGGTTGTCGGCGAGATCGCGCAGCGTCAGCGCGGCGTAGTCATCGGTCATCGCCCCGAGGTAGACCGAAACCTGCTCTCCCCGAAGCGTTTCTGGCACCAGGAAGGCATCTTCGAACAACTCCCAGGTCAGTTCGAGGGCGAGGCGTTGCCGGGGATCCATCGCGCACGCCTCACGCGGTGACAGATTGAAGAAGTCGGCGTCGAATTCGCCGGCGTTCCCGGTGAACTCAGTGGCCTCCCGCCCCTCGCGGATCAGGCGCCAGAACGCGCCAGGTCCGGCCGCGGCGGGAAACCTGCATGCGAGCCCGATGATCGCTACGTCTGGCGATGGCAAGGTCAGGGGCCGACTTCGTCGTCGAGAAACGCGAAAAGCTGGCTCTCGGTGGCGGTGGAGATGTCGTCGTCGAACGCGTCCTCGGGGGGCAGCAGGAGCGGCGCGGGCGACGGGCCCGTCACGCTGCCCAACAGGCCTTCAAGGCGGGTGATGAGCTGCGCCCTGTCGCCGGGACTCAGATCGGGCGCCTTGAGCAGTGCTTGCAACTCCCGGGCGATGTCGTTGAAGCGGGTCATGCGATCGGGCGGCGTGACAGGCGCCCCTCCGGGGGCGCTGGGGGCCAGCTGGGCCTCGAGGTGTTCGGCAAGGGCGCCCGGCGTGGGCTGGTCGAAGATCAGCGTGGGCGAAAGGGTAAGTCCGGTGGCGATTTTCAGGCGGTTGCGCAGTTCGACGGCGGTCAGCGAGTCGAAGCCGAGGTCACCGAACGCATCGTCGGCGTTGACGTCCGCGGTGCTGTGGCCCAGTACTGCGGCCGCGTTGCTGCAGACCAATTCGACCAATTCGCTGTGCCGCTGGTCGGGGGTCATCCCCTCCAGGCGCGCCCGCAGGCCCGTCAGGGACACCATGTCGGTGTGCTCCAGGACCCGCCGTGCCGGCCGGGTCGCCAACTGGCTCAGCAGCGGCGGCAGCGTGTCGCTGTGGTGCGCCAGCGCTCCCCTGTCCAGTCGCGTAGCCACCACCATGGGCTGCTCGGTCAGCAAGGCAGCGTCCAGCAGGTCCAGCGCCTGCCGGGTGGACAACGCGCTCAGGCCGGCCCGGCTCATCCTGGCCTTGTCGCGCTCACCGAGGTGTTGGGTCATCGTGGAGGTCTCGTCCCACATCCCC
>NZ_LZMB01000539.1 GCF_001673555.1 Mycobacterium sp. 1165178.9
CTGGCCGACGTCCCCGTGCACGTCATTCCCTGCCTCAATCAGCGCATCGACACCGCAGAACCCGGCATCGCCGCGGCGGCCTGGGCCTCGATCATCCCGGCGGGCTGGAGCTTTTTGCTGGCGCTGCGTTCCCGCGGCCTGGGATCGGTATGGACGACGATGCATCTGTTTAAGGAACAAGAGGTCGCCGAGCTGCTCGGCATTCCGCCCACCGTCACGCAGGCCGCGCTGTTCCCCGTCGCCTACACGATCGGGACCGACTTCAGGCCGGCCAAGCGGCCACCCGCGGAGACCATCACGTTCTGGAACAGTTGGATACCGGCGGATGGAGAAAGCTGATGCAGTCCTACACCGTGCGATTCCACGTCGATGCACCGCCGAAAAAGGTCTGGCGAGTGCTGCATCCACCCGTGCCGCCGGACGCGCCCCGGCCGCGTGTTCTCAAGTGGCCGACCGGCAGCATGAAAATTCTCAACGAGGGCAACGAGGCCGGTGAGGGCCTGGTCCGCACCTGTGTCTTCCCAGTCCCGAGGTACCTGCTGTCCGGCGGCCGGGCGCGCTCGTGGGAGACGGTGACCGAGGCCGAGCTGAACAGGCTGTCGAGGTACACCGCGGTCGGTGCCCCGCTGTGGTCACGCGCCGAGGGCTATCACCAGCTCGAAGAGCAGCCGGACGGCGCCACGGTGCTGACGTTCCACGAGACTTATCACGCCTACAATCCGGTGCTGCGCTTCTTCCTGGAGCGCCCCGTCCACGCCAGGATTTCCCGGGACAATCTCGAGACCTACGAGCACGCGCTCAGTTATGCGGGCCGGGTGCGCCGGCTCCCCTAAGCGTTCTTTGCGGCTCGGCGATGTCACAACGGTGAATTAGGTGCTTGACCCCGGTACCCTCGATCTCTATGGGTGGAGTACCTACTGCGGCGAGGTTGCTTGCCGCGAGCCTGATGGTCGCCGGCTGGGCCGCGTCAACGGTGGTTGCCAGCGCCGATCCGGACGAGACCCAGGGACCTGAGCCGGGGTCGGGCTCGGGGGCACCGGCACCGGCCGCTTCGCCGTCGCCGGGGGCTCCGCCCGCGCCGGCAGGGCCGAAGACGTCCATCGACAAGGACGGCATTTACGCGGTGGGTAGCGACATCGCGCCTGGTATCTACAGCTCCGGCGGCCCCGCCGGCGATGGCACCTGCTACTGGAAGCGGACCAACCCGGACGGCGGCATCATCGACAACGCCATGTCCAAAAAGCCGCAGGTGGTCCAGATCGATCCGGGCGACAAAGCGTTCAAGACTTCCGGCTGCCAGCCCTGGCAGCTGACGCCGGGCGCTGCTCTGCCGGCGACCGCGCCGCCCGCGGGTGTGCAGGGCACGCTCGGCATCCTCAACAGCCTGCTTGGTGGGGGCGCGCAGCGGGCGCCGTCGGCCTCACCGGCCCCGCAGGCGCCGGCCGTATCTCCGGCTCCGCAGGCACCCGCCGCGCCTCGGGCTCCGCAGGCACCGGTCGCTCCGGCGACCCCGGCGGCCCCGCAAGCCGCACACTCCTGATCGGTCTCAGTAACGGCCGACGCCAACGCGCCGCGGCCCGCGGCGGGCCTGTGTTCGCTACCGTGGCGCCGTGGCATATGCGCAGGGGATTGTCGTCGTCGGTGCCGGCGTCAGCGGATTGACGTCGGCCATCTGTCTGGCCGAGGCAGGCTGGCCGGTGCGGGTGTGGGCGGCGACGAAGCTAAAGCAGACGACCTCGGCGGTGGCGGGAGCCGTCTGGGCTCCCCCACGTCCGGCCGAGCGGGCGGCCGAAACGCTGGGCTGGACCGAGCACTCTCTGCGAGTGTTCACCGATCTCGCCGGCGATCCCGACTCCGGTGTGCAGCTGGCACCCGCGCTCGCCGTCGGTGAGCTGAGCGAGGCGATGTCGTCGGTGGCAACGCTGATCCCCGAACTGCGGCCGGCCGATCCGGCCGACATTCCCGGGGGCTTCGATACCGGATTTCACGCGACCGTGCCGATGATCGACATGCCGCACTACCTCGACTATCTGACTCGGCGGCTCGCCGCGACCGGCTGCGAAGTCGAGGAGCATCCCGTGCAATCGCTGTCCGAGGCCGCCGATGCAGCTGGAATCGTCGTCAATTGCGCCGGACTCGCCGCAGGCGCGCTGACCGGTGACGACACCGTGCGGCCGCTGTTCGGCCAACACGTGGTGCTCACTAATCCCGGTCTGCGGCAACTGTTTCTGGAACTCAACTCCGGTCCGGAATGGACCTGTTACTTCCCGCATCCGCAGCGGGTGGTCTGCGGAGGCATCAGCATCTCCGACCGCTGGGACACCACGGCCGACCCTGACGTGACCGAACGAATTTTGCAGCGTTGCCGCGGTGTCGAGCCGCGACTCAACGACGCCGAGGTGATCGAGGTCATCACCGGACTACGCCCCGACCGTCCGTCGGTGCGGGTCGAAGCCGAGCTGCTGGGGCGGGCGCAGTGCATCCACAATTACGGTCACGGCGGCAACGGCGTCACGCTGTCCTGGGGTTGCGCGCGCGACGTGGTGCGCCTGGTCGACGGAGTCGCCGGGTGAGCATCGATTACCGGCTGGACGAGCACATCGCCACCATCACGATCAACCGCCCCGAGACACGAAACTCGTTGGATATGGCGCATTTCCGAGACCTGGCCCACGCCTGGGCCGCGTTCCGCGACGACGGGCGGGCCTGGGTCGCGGTGATCACCGGGGTCGAACGGGACTTCTGCACGGGAGCCGACCTCAAAAAATTCATCCCGGAACTCACCGGTGACCTGCCCAGGCCGACGGGGTGGAACAAGGAGGACGCCATCCACGCCGTCTTGCATCGATTCCCGGTGTACAAGCCGATCGTCGCCGCAGTAAACGGGACGTGTGTCGCGGGTGGCTTCGAGATGCTGACTTCCACCGACGTCCGGGTCGCCGTCCCCGACGCGCGTTTCGCGGTGATGGAGCCCAAGCGCGGTCTCTTCGCCGGCGGCGGAAGCACCGTGCGGCTGCCGCGGCAGATGCCCTACCCATTGGCGATGGAGCTGCTGTTGACGGCCGAGATGGTGGATGCGGAACGAGCCCTTGCCATGGGACTGATCAACCGGGTGGTCCCGGCGGACCGACTGATGGACACCGCCTACGACTTCGCCGCGCGCATCGCGGCCAACGCGCCCCTCGCGGTGTTCGCCACCAAGCAATCAGCCGTCGAAGGCTTGGCGCTCGACCTCAACTCGGCCTACGACAACGAAACCCGGCACAGTGACCGCGTTTTCGAGACCGAGGACGCCAAGGAAGGGCCACGCGCGTTCGCCGAGAAGCGAGCGCCGCGCTGGAGGGCCCGCTGAGCCTCAGGCGCCGGTGCGCCGAATCACCAAGGACAGTAACCAACTGACGATCGACAACACGATGGCGGCCCAGATCGCGGTCCACCAGAAGTGATCGATGTGAAGCCCCCAGTGGGTGGTGTGTTCGGTGATCCGCGCGGTGATCCATAGCATCAGCGCATTGACAACCACGTGGAACAGGCCGAGCGTCAGAATGTACAGCGGGATCGACAAGATCTGGACGATCGGCTTGATGAACGCGTTGACCAGACCGAAGATCACCGCGACGACGAAGATGATGCCCGCCCGCTCCAGCTTCGTGTCGCCGCCCACGAAGCTCAGGCCGTGCACGAAGAGGGTGACGATCCACAACGCGAGTCCGGTCAATGCTGCGCGCAACAGGAAAGGGCCCATGCCCTCGAATCCTGCCAGCCGTCCGCCCAAAGGGTAAGCGAAAGGCCGCTCAGTTCAGGTTGTAGAAGCGCTGCGCGTTCAAGCCACCGATCTTTTCCCGGGAGCCCTCGCTGATGTCGCTTCGCGTGCGCAGGTGCTTGGTGCTTTCCGGCCACTCACCGTCCCAGTGCGGGTAGTCGCTGGCGAACATGATGAACTCGTCGCCCAGCACGTCTATCACGCCGGGCAGGATCGGCTCCTCCGGCTCGCACGTCACCCAGATGTTGCCCGCGGCCAGATAGTCGTGCGGATCGCGACGCCAACCACGCTCCACCCAGTCGCCGCGCTTCTCGTAATGCTCGTGCAGCCGGTCCATGAAAAACGGCACCCAGCCCGCGCCCGCCTCGAGGAACGCGACCCGCAACTGCGGGTGACGCTCGAAGACGCCGCCGGAGACCATCGCGGTCATCGCCGTCATCTGGTCGAACGGAAAGCTGATGCAGTGCACCTGGATGTAGTTCGTGAAGCGGTCCACCCCGATCTTGGGCAGATGGATGCCGGGGGCGCCGTGCACGCCCAACGGCATGCCGAGTTCGACGGCGGCGGCATAGAAGGGGTCGAGGTCGGGATGATCGAGGTTGCGGTTCTTAAGCGCCGGCGGCACCAAAGTCGCAACCAGCCCAAGCTCTTTGGCTTCGGTCATCACGTCGATGGCCGCCTGGCCATGCTCGATCGGTGTCACAGCGACCCCGCGCAACCGTCCGCCCGCCGCGGCGCAATAGTCGGCGATCCACTGGTTGTACAGGCGCGAGAATCCCGCGGCGAAATCCGGATCCTCGAGACTGGGCGCGCAGAGCCCCATGCTCGGGTAGAGCACCATCGTGTCGATGTGATCGCGGTCCGCGTCGCCCAGCACGCCCTCGGGTGAACGGCAATTGATGTCGGGAGCCTTGCTGATCCCGTGCTCGGGCGGGCAACCCGCGCCCGGGCCCGTGTCCTCGGGGTAGTTGCGGCCTTCGAGCGTCAACCCCGGGCGCCCGTCCGTGCTGAACTTGACATGTTGCGGCCATCGCTTGATCGCTTCGATTGCCAGCGAGGAATTCTCGGCTACATGTCCGTCGGCGTCGATGATCCGCATGTATCCGGAACTTACTCCCGGAGCCCGGATGGTGGAACAGGTCGCGTTACCGCGCCGCGTACTGCACGATGCTGACGTGACCACACAGCGACTGACCGCCGATCAGCGGAACTCCTTCGTCGCGGCCCTACTGGGCTGGACGATGGACGCCTTCGACTACTTCATCGTGGTGCTCGTCTACGCCGACATCGCCAAGACGTTCCACCACAGCAAGGCCGAGGTCGCGTTCGTCACCACCGCCACCCTGATCATGCGTCCCGTCGGCGCGTTGCTCTTCGGGCTGTGGGCCGACCGCGTCGGCCGGCGGCTTCCGCTGATGGTCGACGTCATGTTCTATTCGGTGGTGGGTTTCTTGTGCGCCTTCGCGCCCAACTTCACGGTGCTGGTCATCCTGCGGTTGCTGTACGGCATCGGCATGGGCGGCGAATGGGGGCTGGGCGCCGCGCTGGCCATGGAGAAAGTTCCGGTGGAGCGCCGCGGGTTCTTCTCCGGGCTGCTCCAGGAGGGTTATGCATTCGGCTACTTGCTGGCCAGCGTCGCCTCCCTGGTGGTGATCGACTGGCTGGGGCTTTCGTGGCGGTGGCTGTTCGGCTTGAGTATCGTGCCCGCCCTGATCAGCCTGGTCATCCGCTACCGGGTCGAGGAGTCCGAGGTGTGGGAAGCCGCGCAGTACCAGATGAAGCTCACCAGCACCCGGATCCGCGACGTGCTGCGCAGCGGCGCGATCATCCGGCGGTTCATCTATCTGGTCTTGCTGATGACGGCCTTCAACTGGATGAGCCACGGCACACAGGACGTCTACCCCACCTTCCTGGGGGCGCACACCAACCACGGTGCCAACCTGGCCAGCACGACGGTCAAGTGGATCGTGGTGGTCTACAACGTCGGCGCCATCATCGGGGGTCTTGTCTTCGGCACGCTGTCGCAGCGATTCAGCCGCCGCTACACCGTCGTCTTCTGTGCGATCCTGGCGCTGCCGATCGTCCCGTTGTTCGCGTACTCGCGCAGCGCGGCGATGCTGTGCCTGGGTTCGTTTTTGATGCAGCTATTCGTGCAGGGCGCGTGGGGCGTGATTCCGGCCCACCTCACCGAGATGTCCCCTGATGCCATCCGCGGCCTCTACCCCGGCGTGACCTACCAACTCGGAAACCTGCTGGCGGCGTTCAATTTGCCGATACAGGAACGCCTCGCCGAATCACACGGCTACCCGTTCGCGCTCGCGGCGACGATCGTACCGGTGCTCATCACGGTCGCGGTTCTGACGCTGATCGGCAAGGACGCCACCGGGATCCGGTTCGGCACAACCGAACCCGCCTTCCTGGCAAGCGAAGTGACATGAAGCTATTCGGTGTTGCCCAGTAGGCGCCGCAATAGGTGCATGGCCACCGTGGTCGAGCGCTCCCGGATATCCGAACGGTTGCCGGGAAGGCGCAGCGTGCGGGTATCGGTGCGGTCATTGCTCGCTACGCTGAAACACACTGTGCCCACCGGTTTTTCCTCCGTTCCCCCACCCGGGCCGGCGATTCCGGTGATCGCGACCGCGATGTCGGCCCCGAACCGCTGCAGCGCACCTGCGGCCATCGCCTCGGCTACCGGCTCGGACACCGCACCGTGCGTTTCGATCAGCGCCGGGTCGACGCCGAGCAGCTCCGACTTCGCCTCGTTCGAATAGGACACCACACCGCCGGCCACATAATCGGACGAGCCCGGGCGGTCGGTCAGCCGCGCCGCCAGCAGGCCCGCCGTGCAGGACTCCGCCGTCGCGATCCGGTGGCCGGCCAGCAGCTGCGCGACCAGGTCGTCGACGCGCGAGCCGTCCTCGGAGTACAGCTGATGCCCGTGCCTCTCCCGCAGCAGTTTGACCAGCCGCGCATAAGCGTCGGCGGCCTCCGGCTCGTAACGGGTGACCATTTCGATCTCCCCGCGCCGCAGGCAGGTGGTGATCTCGAGTTGCCCGAAGCCGGGCACGGCCTGTTCCGCCTCGCGCAGCGTTTCGGCCAGCCCCGACTCGGGCAGCCCGAACATGCGCAGCATTTCCTGCCGGTAGACGGTCCGGCCGGCGATGGCGTTCTGGGCCGCGGGCGTTTCGATGGCCGTATGCCACATGGGCTGCAACTCGCGCGGCGGCCCCGGCAAGACGATCACCGTCGGCCTGCCGGGTACGACGATGCCGGGTGCGGTGCCGACCGGGTCGAGTACCTGCGCTCCGGTGGGCACCATGGCCTGCTTGCGGTTGGCGGCGCGCAGTGACTCGAAAGTGCCGGGATCCAAGGCGGATTGGAACGCGGGATTGCGCGCCATCAGTTTCTTGAGGATGTTGGCGATCTTCTCCTCGACCTCGGCGTCCAACACCAACTCGCGTTCGCAGAACCGGGCGACCACTTCGACGGTCATATCGTCGGCCGTCGGCCCCAGGCCGCCGCTGGTGACGATCAGG
>NZ_LZMB01000540.1 GCF_001673555.1 Mycobacterium sp. 1165178.9
CCGATGCAGCTGGACGCCTACGACGTCACCTTGATCGAATCGCACCACTGCCCGCCCGCGGGTGATCGCCGCCCCCGCGGCTTCGAAGAGGCCCTCGTCGTCACACAGCTTGGCCAGCACCAGCACGGCGCCCAGGAACGCCACCACGCCGGACAGGTCGGCGATCTGTTTCGCCGCCTGGTGGGTCGAGATCGCGCCGACCGCGATCAGGATCAGGGCCGCCGGGACCGCCGCCAGCGCCTCGGGCCAGCCCCCGGGGCGCGCGACGGCGAACGCCAGGACCACAGCAAGCAGCAACAGCGCGAGCGTCAGGGCCAAGGTTTAAACCGCTTTACTTCCAAGGATCTTCGCGCCGCCACACCGCGGGCAGGTGCACGGCGACACCATCCTGCGTGGCCAGCTCGTCGATGATGCCGACGGAGACGTCCAAGTCGTCGCCGGCATAGGGCAAGGCGCGCAACGGCTTTGTCAGCGGGCGGAAGAAGTCGTCCCAGTGAATGAGGATCACCCGGCGAGCCCCCACCGCGCGCACGGTCTCGGTCCAGTAGTCGATCAGGTATGACCGCGGCTGCAGCCCCAGCTGCCCCACCGACAGGTACGCGGCGTCGGCGCGGTGGCCGACCAAGGCGCCCTTGACGTAGCCGGCACTGCCCTGGATCAGCAGCCGCCGCCCCGTCGGACGGTGGGACACCAGCGTCGACCAAGCCTCCCCGCAGCGATACGCCGACGCCCTCACCGGCGGGATGACCGGTTCGTCGATGGCGCCGGGAAACCTGTCGGGCGGGCAGTGGTGCGATTCGATCAAGGTGACGTCGTAGGCGTCCAGCTGCATCGGTTCGCCGTCGACCGCGACGACGATCCGGTTCTCGGGCAACCCGTAACCGCGCCCGACATTGGCGGCGGACTGCCCGCCGACCAGCTGCGCGCCGGTGCGATCGGCGACCAGCGCGGAGTCCAGAACGTGGTCGATGTGGGTGTGCACCGGTATGACCGCCGCGAGCCGCGAGACCTTCGCCCGCGCAAGGCATCCGTCGACGCGTGCGGGCGATGGCGCCACCTTGCCGGCCGCGACCTTGGCCAGGCTCGGGCGGGAGAAATAGCCGTCGGTCATCAACGCCGACGAGCCGTCGTCTATCAGCAGGGTCGCCACACCCATCCACGTCACCGAGAGCGTGTCGGGTTCGGCGGCGGGGGCGTCGAACCGGTCCGCGAACCGGGCGATATCGGGGCGACCGAGTTTGAGTCGCATCAGCAGAAGGCCCTGATCTCAGTGCCGCCCGCGACAAGCTTTTCGCGAACGGCGGTGGCGATCTGCACCGCTCCCGGCGAATCACCATGCACGCAAACTGATTCCGCTTTCAAAGCCAGCAGGGTGCCGTCGATCGCGGTGACCTGTCCCGAGGTGACCATGGTCGCCACCCGGTCGGCGATCACCGCCGGGTCGTGCAGCACCGCGCCCTGCTCACGACGCGACACCAGCCGACCGTCCGGCCGGTAGGCCCGGTCAGCGAAAGCCTCTGCGACCGTGCGTAATTCGCGGCGGTCGGCTTCGTCGAAGAACGCGGAATCCGCCATGCCGAGCACCGGCAACCCGGCATCCACCAGCCGCACCGCCTCGGCCACCGCCGCCGCCTGATCCGTATGGGTCACGATCGTGTTGTACAGCGCGCCATGCGGTTTGACGTAGGACACGGCAGAACCGGCCGCGTGCGCTATCGCCTGCAGAGCGCCGATCTGATACACCACGTCGGCGATGAGTTCTTCGGCGGCGATGTCGATGAAGCGCCTGCCGAACCCGGCCAGGTCGCGGTAGCTCACCTGCGCTCCGATTCGGACCCCACGCTTGGCGGCCGAGCGGCATACCCGCAGCAGGCCCGCGGGGTCGCCGGCGTGAAAACCGCACGCGACGTTGGCGCTCGTGACGATGCCGAGCATCGCGTCGTCGTCACCCAGGCGCCAGACGCCGAAGCCCTCGCCCAGGTCGGCGTTCAGGTCGATACCGGCCACCCGCCCAGCTTATGGGGGCGCCCGGGCACCGGCGTAGGCGAGGACGTGGTGTCGCGCCCGGCTACTGCCTGGCGACCTTGGTGGCGATCTGCTCGGTGAGGTCGACCGCTGACCCGCCGGGCAGGAACGAGCCGCAGGTGGCGACGTCGATAACCACGTTGTTGCGCGCGGTGAGCGCCCGCTGGCACGTCCAGCCGTTGCTGTCTTCCTGAACCTCGGACGTGCTCAACGTGCCGCCGACCTTGTGGGCCTCGCCCACCTTCCACACGATTTCGGGCTTGTCCGTGGGACGTTCGGCAAACGTGCGATTGGCGCAGCCGAACCAGCGTCGCACCGAGGCGTCGTAGAACGTGTTGGCCTTCCGCGCGGACGGATAGGCGATCACGGCCTGGATGGCGGAGTTGTTGCGGACCGCCGGGTCATCGAAGTTGTCGTCCAACCGCTGGGCGCGCATCGCGGTCCAGCCGGTGTCCGCGTACACGGCTTCCTGGGCCGGGCCGTCCATCGCCAGGCAGGTCTTGTCGCTGAAAGTCGAGCTCCAGTCCCACATCGCCTGCGCGCCGTACCGGAGCCGCATGCCCGACCTGAGCGAGGAGTTGATCTGATCCACGTCGAGCAGCAGTGCATCCAGGGACGCGGCGGCCACCGGGGTCTGCGGCAAGGGACCGGAAGTGTCCGCGGGGGACGCGCTCCCGCCGACGACGGTGGTGCAGCCGGTCGCCAGGGCGGACACCGCCGCCTGCATCAGGAACGCGATTCGCCGGCGCACACTGCCTTCTCCGGACGTTGGTCAACCTTTGTCCAGCTTAGGCGGCGGCGGATCGCCGGCGCCCGATCGACCAGCAGACCAGATAGATCAGAAACGAGATGCCGGCGACGAAGACCGACACCGGCACGCCGGGCGCCAGCGACAGCACCAGGCCGCCCACGGCGGACACCTCGGCGAACACCACCGAGGTCACTATCGCCGCCGCGGGCGACGAGACCACCCGGGCCGACGCCGCCGCCGGGGTGATCAACAAGGACATCACCAGCAGCGCCCCGACGATCTGCACCGCCTGGGCCGCCACCACGCCTACCAGGGCGGCGAACACGATGCCGAGTGCGTAGACCGGCACACCGCGCGCCGCGGCGACGTCGGGATCGACGGTGGCGAACAGCAGCGGGCGATAACACGTCGCCAGCACAGCGATGACGAGCAGGCAGACCAGCGCCAGCATCGTCAGCCCCGTGTAGCCGACCCCGACGATCTGCCCGGTCAGCAGGGCGAAGCTGGTCGCGGTGCGGCCCGGGTAGAGGTGGATGAACAACACCGCCAGGCCCAACCCGAAGGCCAGCACCACACCGATCACCGAATCGCGTTCGCGGTCGCGCCGCCCCAGCACGCCGAACAGCGCCGCGGCCAGGGCGCTGCCGACCAGCGCGCCGATCCCCACGCCGAAGCCGACCAGCAGCGCGAAAGCGGCTCCGGTCAGCGACAATTCGCTGGAACCGTGCACGGCGAAGGACATCTGCCGCATCACGATGAACGGCCCGATCAGCCCGGCCACCAACCCGAGCAGGGCGGCCGCCAGCAGCGCCTGCTGCACGAAGTCATGGCCCAGCAGGTGCGCGGTGATGTCGAAGGAGAGCAGATTGTCCAGCAGGCCGACGAGCCGATGTTCCATCAGCAATACCCGTCGTCGCGCGCGCCGGCCACCACGTAGCCGTCCTTGACCTTCACCACTTGGATGTCCGATTGATACAGCGCCGAGAGTGTCTGGCTGGTCATCACCTGCTCGACGGTGCCGATCTCGAATCGGCCGTCGACCAGATACAGCAGCCGGTCCACGTACTGCAGGATCGGGTTGATCTCGTGGGTGACGACGATGACCGTGGTCGCGGCGTCCTGTCGGCGCCGCTCGATCAACGCCGAAACCAGCTTGGCGTTGGCCGGATCCAGCGTCAGCAGCGGCTCGTCGCACAGCAACAGCAGCGGGTCGCTGACCAATGCCTGCGCGACGCGCACCCGCTGCAACTCCCCGCCCGACATCATCCCGACTCGGACGTCCGCCAGGTGCTCGCCGTTGACCTGGCGCAGCGCCTGCCGCACGGCCGCGCGCCGGCGGGCCCGATCGGCGGGTCGCAGCGGGAAGGCACCCCAGCGTGGCCCGTCGATGCCCAGCCGAACCAGGTCGCGCCCGCGCAGCATCACGTCGGCGTCCATCGGATGATGTTGGGGCACATAGCCGATGCGCCCGCTGCCCGAGGTGATCGGCTTTCCGTCCACCAGCCCGGCACCGGCGCTCAGTGGCAGCTGCCCGAGCAGCACCTTGAGTAGCGACGTCTTGCCGCTGCCGTTCGGGCCGAGCACCGCGATGAACTCGCCGCGGGCCACCGACAGGTCCAGGTGGTCCCACAGCACGCGGTCGCCGAAGGACAGCCGCGCGCCGCGCAGCGACACGGTCTCGGCGGGGTCTTCGACGGCCGCGACGGGCTCGAGGCTCATGACCGCACCGGCCGGCCCGATTGCAGCGCGGACTGCAGCTGGCTGACCGTATTGCGTTGCCAGGTAAGGTAATCCGTGCCGTCGGTCAGCGTTTCGGCCACATCGGTGACCGGCACACCGGCGCGCCGAGCGGCGTCACGCAGGCCGGTGATCGCGGTCGTGGAGGTCTGCGGATTGATCAGCACGGCCGACACCTGACGCCGGTTGACCAGGTCGAGAACCGACGCCATGTCGGCCGGCGCGGGGTCGGTCTCGTTCTCGGTGGCCGCCTCGAACGCGGGCGGGGTCCGGTTGATCAGCCCCGTAGCTCTCAGCAAATAGAACGCGACCGGTTCGGTCGCGATAACCGAGGTGTTGGGGTAGCTGGTGGCGATCGCGTGTTCGGCGCCGACGATGGAGTCGGCGCCGCGGCCGAACGCGGCGGCGTCGGCGCGATAGTCGGCGGCGTTTCCCGGGTCGATCGTCGCGAGGCGCTCGGCGATGGTGGCGGCAACGGATTTGGCGACGGTCAGGTCGTAGAAGACGTGCTCGTTGCGGGGTTGTCGGTCGCTGTCAAGGAAGGTATAGGCGATGACCGGCTTGGCGTCGCGGTGGTGGGCCAGCACCTCGTCGACCCAACCGTCATAACCGCCGCCGTTGGAGACCACCAGCGGGGCGTCGGCGATCGCGGCGGCGTCCGCCGGGCTGAGCTCATAGGAGTGCGGGTCGATATCCGCCCCGCTGAGAATGGATTTGACGGCGGCATGGCGGCCGGCGACAGCTCGCGCCACGCTGCCCCACACGTCGGTGGAGGCGACGACGGAAACGGCGCGGGAGTGCGCCGTGCCGCCGCACCCGGTGAGCAGCACGCCGCCGGTCAATACCAGAGCGGCCGCCAGCCATCGCGCCGCATCGGAGGGCCCGGCCTCAGCCGTTCGTTGCCGCGTCAGTGCCATGCGCACGTCCGATTCCTCCCGCCGGCCCCTCAGCCGATCCACAATACTAATGAAAACCGTTTCCATTACAAAGTCGCAAGCTGAAGCTCATACCCCGGGGCCAAGGTCCGCTGTAGCCTCACCGAACGTGAGCCCCCCACCGCGCCGGCGCGCGACTCTGGCGTCGTTGGCGGACGAGCTCAACGTTTCCCGCACGACGATTTCGAATGCCTTCAACCGGCCCGATCAGCTCTCCCCGGACCTGCGCGAGCGCGTGCTCGCGACGGCCAAGCGCCTGGGCTACGCCGGCCCCGACCCGGTGGCGCGATCGTTGCGGACCCGTAAGGCGGGCGCGGTCGGTCTGGTGATGGCCGAACCGCTGACCTACTTCTTCAGCGACCCCGCCGCGCGGGACTTCGTCACCGGGGTTGCGCAGGCGTGCGAGGAGGTGGGCCAGGGGCTGTTGTTGGTGGCCGTCGGGCCCAGCCGCAGCCTCAAAGACGGCACGGCCGCTGTGCTTTCGGCCGGCGTGGACGGCTTCGTGGTGTATTCGGTGTGCGACGAAGATCCCTACTTGCAGGTGGTGCTGCAGCGCGGGCTGCCGGTCGTGGTGGTCGACCAACCCAAGGGGTTGGCCGATGTCTCGCGGGTGGGCATCGACGACCGCGCCGCGATGCGCGAGCTTGCCGACTACGTGTTGGGCCTGGGTCATCGCGAGCTCGGGCTGCTGACCATGCGGCTGGGCCGGGACCGACGCCAGGGCCTGGTGGGCGCCGACCGGTTGCGGTCGCCCGCCTTCGACGTGCAACGAGAGCGCGTGATCGGCGTGTGGGACGCGATGACGGCCGCTGGTATCGATCCGGATTCCCTGACCGTGGTGGAAAGCTACGAGCACCTGCCCGAATCGGGCGGCGCCGCCGCCAAGGCGGCCCTGGAGGCCAATCCGCGGATCACCGCGCTGATGTGCACTGCCGACATCCTGGCCCTATCCGCCATGGATTACCTACGGGCACATGGCATCTACGTGCCCGGGCAGATGACCGTCACCGGTTTCGACGGCGTGCCCGACGCCATCAACCGCGGCCTGACCACGGTGTCGCAGTCCAGCCTGCAGAAGGGGTGCCGGGCCGGAGAGCTGTTGTTGACGCCGCCGCGATCGGGTCTGCCGGCCGTCGAACTCTTGGACACCGAGCTGATCCGCGGCCGCACCGCCGGTCCGCCGGCGTGAGCCCGGTCTATTTGGAGTCTTGGTCGCCGATCAACAACCGCACCGCCAGGTCGAGGCGCTTGCTGACGTCGGTGGCCGAGGCCCGGCGGGTGAGCCACGCCAGCAGGTTCGACAGCCACACGTCCGAGATCACCCGGGCGATGTGGTACTGGTCCTCGGTCGGCTCGCCGTCGGCCATCGCCCGCGCGAACATCGAATCGATGAGCTTCTCGACCTGGTCGACCTCGCTGGCCGCCGACGCGTCGGCGAACACGTAAGCGCGCGTCATCGCCTCGGTCAGCAGGGGATTGCGTTGCATCGCTCGGTTCAGCTTGCCCACCATGAAGTTGAGGCGCTGAAAGGACGTGCCGCCGGTCATTGCCGAGCGGTCCGTCTTGGCGTCGATGCGGCTGAACTCGCGACCCAGCGCCGACACCAGCAGGTGCACCTTCGAGGGGAAATATCGGTACAGAGTCCCCACCGCGACATCGGCGCGATCGGCGACCGCGCGCATTTGAACCGCCTCGTACCCGCCCTTGGACGCGATGGCCATGGTGGCATCGAGGATGCGCTTGCGGCGCTCCCGCTGCGCCTCAGACCCCAGTTCCGATTCCGCCAGTACCGCCACGTTCATGACCTCGCGCGGCTGCGAGTCAGAAACGCGGCTCGGATTTGCGTTGGCTGGCATGTGACGGTTTGCTCCTGTTCCCGGCGGTTCGTTAGCAAACGATACGCATTCTGCGTGTGAATCTCCCACCTCCATACCGCCGCGGACAAGCGCTGTGCTGCTGTGATGGCGTTCGACTTGACGGTCGATCACTGGCACTATTAGAACACGTTCTAGTCTCCGAAGAGCGGGTTGCGTGCCGACACGCGATGGAGAGGTACCCGCTCGGCGGGCAGATTGCACAATCAGGACAGGGGCCCAACCCCTTGTCCCGCCAAAAGTTATGGACGCGGAGGTCCTGGTGGTAGCGACGGTCACCGACGAGCAGTTTGCCGCGCGAGCCCTGGTGCGCGACTGGGCCCGCAATTCGACGTCGGGACCTGGCGGAACAGCCGCGATCCGCGACGTGGAGCAGGGCAAGTCCGACGCCTGGCGGCCGGTGTTCTCCCGGCTGGCGGAACTGGGGATCTTCGGCGTCGCGATCCCGGAGGAATTCGGCGGCGCGGACGGCAGCATCGAGGACCTGTGCGCGATGGTCGAGGAAGCGGCGAAAGCGCTCGTCCCCGGGCCGGTCGCCACCACCGCGCTGGCCACGTTGGTTGTCTCCGATCCCGAGTTGCTGGGCGCCCTGGCCTCGGGTGAGCGCTTCGCCGGACTGGCGCTGGAAGGCGAGATCGAGTTCGACGACGCGACGTCCGAGGCCTCGGGCACCGTGGCGTTCGCGCTGGGGGTGGCCGACGGTGCCGTGCTGTTGGCGCCGGCCGGTGAGAAGTGGCTGCTGATCGACACCGACGCCGAGGGCGTGCGGATCGAGCCCCTGCGGGCCAGCGACTTCTCCAGACCCTTGGCCAAGGTGGCGCTGACTTCGGCCCCGGCCACGGTGGTGTCGGACACCCGCGAACGCGTCGAGGAACTGGCCGCGACGGTGCTCGCGGCCGAGGCGGCCGGCATCACCCGGTGGTCGCTGGAGACCGCCGTGGACTACGCCAAGGTCCGCGAGCAGTTCGGCAAGCCGATCGGCAGCTTCCAGGCCATCAAGCACATCTGCGCCGAAATGCTGTGCCGCGCCGAGCAGGCCGAGGTGGCCGCCGCCGATGCCGCGCGCGCCGCGGCCGAGGGCGACGAATCCCAGTTCTCCATCGCCGCGGCCCTGGCAGCGAGCACCGGCATCGCCGCCGTGAAAGCCAATGTCAAGGACTGCATCCAGGTGCTCGGCGGCATCGGCTGCACCTGGGAGCACGACGCGCACCTGTACCTGCGTCGGGCCCACGCCATCGGCCGCTTCCTGGGCGGGGGAGAGACCTGGCTGCGCCGCATCACCGCGCTAACCCAAGAGGGCGTGCGACGCCGGCTGGGTATCGACCTCACCGAGGTCGAGGACCAGCGCCAGGAGATCGCCGCCGCCGTCGCCCAGATCGCCGGCCTGCCCGAGGAGAAGCGGCAGGCGGCGCTGGCCGAGGCGGGCCTGCAGGCGCCGCACTGGCCGGCGCCCTACGGGCGCGGAGCGGGACCGGCCGAGCAGCTGTTGATCGACCAGGAGCTGGCAGCTGCCGGTGTGGTCCGGCCCGACCTGGTGATCGGTTGGTGGGCGGCGCCGACCATCCTCGAGCACGGCACGCCGGAACAGGTCGAGCGTTTCGTGCCGGGCACAACTCGCGGCGAATTCCTTTGGTGTCAGCTGTTTTCCGAGCCGGGGGCCGGCTCTGACCTGGCCTCGCTGCGCACCAAAGCGGTCCGGACCGACGGCGGTTGGCACCTGACCGGGCAAAAGGTCTGGACGTCGGCGGCCCACAAGGCGAAGTGGGGAGTGTGCCTGGCGCGCACCGATCCGGATGCGCCGAAACACAAAGGCATTACCTACTTCCTGGTGGAGATGAGCTCACCGGGCATCGAGATCCGGCCGCTGCGCGAGATCACCGGCGACTCGTTGTTCAACGAGGTGTTTTTGGACAACGTGTTCGTTCCCGACGAACTGGTGGTCGGCGAGGTGAACGACGGTTGGCGGCTGGCCCGCACCACGCTCGCCAACGAGCGGGTCGCGATGGCGAACGGAACCGCGCTCGGCAACCCGATGGAGGAGCTGCTCGAGGTGCTGGCCGAGCTCGACCTCGACGCGGCGGAGCAAGACCGGTTGGGGCGGTTGATCGTCACCGCGCAGACCGGCGCGCTGCTGGATCAGCGGATCGCTCAGCTGGCCGTCGGCGGGCAAGACCCCGGGGCGCAGTCCAGTGTTCGCAAGCTCATCGGCGTCCGCTACCGACAGGCACTGGCCGAATACACGATGGACGTGTCCGAGGGTGGCGGCCTGGTGCACAACCAGGCGGTGTTCGATTTCCTCAACACCCGCTGCCTGACGATCGCGGGCGGCACTGAGCAGATCCTGCTGACGGTCGCCGCCGAGCGGCTTCTTGGCCTGCCCCGCTGATACCAACGCTTTCGCTCAGCGATTGATCGATCGCCGGCCTTGATGGCCGATCGCCGGTTGCGAAAACCCGTGCGGCGAAAAGTGTAGGGAAATCCCTAATTGAGACGGCTGCGCGCGCGGACTTAGCTTATAGCGACCGCTCCGGCGAGAGTGGCTTCATCGTAAGACTGCGGGCGCGCCTGCGTGTCGCCGCGGTTGCCTATCGAAAGGGACGCCATGCCAACGGATTCGGCTCGCCGCCACCTGAATGCTGACTCTTGCCGGAAGGACCGTGGCGGCAAGGCGCCACGGCCGGGCGCGCTGTCCGGCCTGCTCGCGGCTGTCGCGATAGCGATGAGCGCCGCGCCGCCTGCCATGTTGCCCGCCGCCAAGGCCGACCCGACGCAACACACGGTTGTGTACCGGATCCTCGGGGGCGGCGACGTCTTCTCCGTCATTCCCGACCCCGGAACGCCGGTGTACCCGGCAAGCACCACGACCTGGGTTTCAGTCCCCTGGTCGCAGACCGTGCAGGTGACCGGGAGCCCGTACCTGGCGTTGAACTACACCGACAAGACCGGCGGTCCGCACGACTGCGCGATCCAGGTGGACGGCCAATCCGTCAGCCTCACCGAACACACGGCCGGCAGGTGCGCTTACCAAATCCCTGGCCCGGCGCAGTAACCACCGGTCCGCAATTCGCGGTCGCGAACAGTGGACACCCCACACGAAGGAGAACAGCGGTGAAGCGTCAGATCATCGTCGGTGTATCCCTGGCCATCGTAATCGCCAGTGGCGCTGGCTGTTCCGGTAATAAGTCGAACCCGCAAGCGTCGAACTCGGCGGGACCGCCCGCCGGACCGCAGGTAATCGTGGACGGCAAGAACCAGAACGTCAGCGGTCCCGTCACCTGTAAACCGGTCGGCGACAACATCAATATCGGTATCGGGGACCCGACCAAAGGTGTTGGGGCAGTGGTCAGTAAGGACAACCCGCCGATCGTTCACGCGGTCGGACTGGGCAACGTCGACGGCATCACGCTCGGTTTTTCCGACGCCGCGAAGGGGCAGGGCGGGAACGCCGGAGCCGCGGTGGGCGACAACGCTATTCAGATCAAGGGCACGGCGACCGGCGCGGATGTGAGCGATCCCCACCAGCCGAAGCCGGTGACCAAACCATTCGAGATAGACGTGATCTGCCCGTAGCGCAGCCCAGCTGAATCGTTCGGACCAAAGCCCGAGAAGGGACGTAACCAATGTCGATCAAACGCCTCGCCGCAGCGGCGGCAGTCGCGACGGGTCTAGGGATGTCGGTGACTGCCGTCAACGGGGGCTTCGCGAACTCCGCCCCGCTGGACCCGCCGTGCCCCAGCTGGCAGAAGGGCTGCTCCGGTAACCCCAGCCCCAACCCCGGTTACGGGGGCACCGGCACGCCGCCGGTAGCCCCTACGCCGCACAGCACGCCGCCGCCACAGAGCACCTGGCAGTCGACCCCGACGCCGCACACCACGCAACCGCCCAGCACGCCACCGCCGCCCAGCACGTGGCAGTCCACGCCGGCGCCGCAAACCACGCAACCGCCCAGCACGCCGCCGCCCGCGTCGAGCACCTGGCAGCAGCCGCCGCCGAACAGCACGACGGCCCAGGCGCCCACGCAATGCCCCAACTGGGACAAGAACTGCACGCCGGCCCCCGCCCCCAGCCCCACTTCCGGTTACGGCGGCTCGGGTACGACGCCGCCGAACAACACGCCGCCGAGCCCGTGGCAGCAGCCGGCGCCGAACGGCTCGACGCCGAGCCCGTGGCAGCAGCCGGCGCCGAACGGCTCGACGTCGGCGCTGCCGACGGTATGTCCCGCCTGGTACAAGAACTGCACGCCGGCGCCCAATCCCAATCCCAACCCCAACCCTGGCTATGGGGGCTCGGGCACGACTCCACCAAACGGCGCGCCGTGGGGCGGCGTCACCCCGACCACCGGGGCGCCGTGGGGCGGTCCTACCGACCAGCCGGGCAACTCATACCCGCCCAGGCCGCCTCGCCCGGTCCTCAACGCGCCGTGGAGTCAGCCTCCGCACCCGCCGTACTACCCACCGCCCCCGCCCATCCTTCGGCCCACCGGGGAGATAGGCGGCCCCACCAACCTCCCGAATGGCTACTGGGTCCCTGGCCAGGGAGCGCCACCTCCTCCGCCGCCGAGCGGCTACGGGTGGAGCAACGGTCCCGCCCCCGGCGCCCCACCCCCG
>NZ_LZMB01000541.1 GCF_001673555.1 Mycobacterium sp. 1165178.9
CGGTGTCCGAGAAGTTAGCCCAGCGCGCCCGCATCTTCCCCAGCCGGCCGGCTCTCGGTTCATTCATGGTGATGCTGGTCATCGTGAACGTCTTCTACCTGTTCTACGGAGGCGCTTTCGCTCTGATGAAGTGGTCGCGTGCCACGACGTCCGTCGCGTGCCCCTGGCCGTTCCCAGACGCGAAAGTGTATGACCCACAGGGCTTTTACGAAGCGAACGGCCAAAAGGGACCCTACTCGTCTGGCATCTGGTCGACATACATGATGTTGCAGCCCCAAGGACGTCCGACGGTTACGCTCGGGTCCAAGAGTGACCGCTGCGCGGAGCACAACAATGGGTGAGCCCCGCACGGCCGTTATCACAGGGGCTTCCCGCGGACTCGGGCTTGCGTCTTCCGCTCACCTATACAAGCTCGGATGGCGCGTGGTTGGAGCAATGCGGAGCCCGGACGTCGGCCTTGAACGGCTCCGTGAGGCAACTGGGGCACCGCCGGACGACCCTCGGCTGATCGGCGTTCAACTCGACCTCACCGATAGGGCATCGATCGATTCGGCCGCAAAGAGCATCGCAACCGCGGTCGGCGCGCCGCACGCCGTTGTACACAACGCGGGAATCATGGCAGCTGGCTGTGTCGAAGAGATGGACGTTGACGTCTGGCAAGATCTCTTCAATACCAACCTGTTCGGGCCGGTAGCACTCACCAAGGCACTGCTGCCGCCTATGCGCGCTGCCGGTCGCGGTCGGATCGTGGTGATTTCCAGCGAGGGCGGTGTGCGCGGAATGCCGACGATCGCCGCGTATTCCGCCGTCAAAGGTGCATCCGAGCGATGGGCGGAGGCCATGGCCGGCGAGGTCGCGCCGTTCGGTCTCGGCGTAACCATACTCGTGGCGGGGACGTTCGACACCGACATTCTCACCGATGCGGGAGTGCAGGACTACCGCGGCTTGGACGGACCCTACGGCCCAATCAACACCAATATCGACCGACGAGGCCGACTTGCTATCCGAATCGCAGCAACGCCAGAGCGGTTCGCTCGTGGGCTGGCCAAAGCCCTCGACGACACCGCGCCCCTCACCCGTCACGCCGTTGGCCCCGACGCACACATGCTGCTGATCAGCAATCGGTTCCTCCCGAATCGGCTCATTCAGCAAGTCACACGAGTCGCGATGGGAATCCCGCGTTTCGGTTCTCTGCGAAACGATTCAGTCGCCTAACCCACTGACTGTCAGCAAGATTAAGGAGTTTGCACGATGCAGCTGTTCGACGACCTGGAAGATTTCGGATCCTTCGACGATGCGGTCGCTGGGGACGTACGCGATCCCTACACTGAGTTGTCTCGCATCCGGAAATCCGAACCGGTGCAACGGTTGGACTTCTCCGTGATGCCGGGCGAGGAGGGCAAACCGGTCTTCATGGTGTACCGCCACGAGGACATTCAAGAGATGCTGCGCGACAACGAGACCTACTCGTCGGCCATCATCAAGGACTTCTTCGGTATCGGCAAACACGTAATGGTCGGAATGGACGAACCCGAACACGGCAGGCACCGGGCTCTGGTTTCCAAAGCCTTCTCACCAAAGGCGCTGGCACACTGGGAATCCGACTTGGCGGCGCGGGTGGGTACCACTTTGATCGATAGCTTCGCCGGCAATGGCAGCGCAGATTTGGTGAACGAGTTCACGTTTCCCTACCCGGCCCAGATCATCGCCGGACTGCTGGGGTTGCCCGAAAAAGACTATGCGCAGTTTCAACGATGGTCGATATCGCAGCTGGCCTTCGGTATCAACCCTCAGCGCGCCGCGGAGGCGACCGACGAACTCGGCAAGTACCTCGTGCCGATTCTCGCCGATCGCCGACAACACCCTCGCGACGACTTGACCAGTCGGCTCGCCGAAGCCGAGATCGACGGCGAGAGGCTGTCCGACGAAGAGATCTACTGCTTCTTACATTTATTGATGCCGGCCGGAGTCGAGACCACGTACCGGTCCCTGGGCAATCTGCTATTTGGCTTGCTGTCGAACCCCGATCAACTCGACACGGTGCGTGCTGACAGATCGCTTCTGCCACAAGCAATCGAAGAGGCAGTGCGCTGGGAGGCTCCACTCCTATCAATCACCCGGGTCACCACACGCGATACGGAACTGGGCGGCGTGCAGATCCCTGCCGGCTGCTCAGTGATGCCGATGCTCGGCGCCGCCAACCGCGACGAAACCCGCTACGACAATCCCGATCGTTTCGACATCTTCCGCCAGCCGCGGACGCCGATCTCATGGGGCTACGGCGCACACGTCTGCCTGGGAATGCACTTGGCCCGCATGGAAATGCGGGTCGCGGTGAACCTGTTGCTCGATCGGCTCGACAACCTCCGTCTCGACCCTGACGCCGATGATCCCCACATCCGCGGGCAAGTATTCCGATCGCCTACTTCTCTGCCTGTTCTCTTCGACGTTGCCAGCAAGTAGGTTGGCCAGTTTGTCCCGAAAACTCGATCCGCGACCGGCGATTACTCGAGCGAGAGTGCTCGATATGGCGGTTTCGCTGTTCAATTCGGGCGGTGCGGGCGAGCAACGGTAGGTCATAAGTACGCGATGCACCATCGCTATTTCGAACGCGGCAGTTGAGATCATCACATACTCCTCCGTCGAGGCTCGGCAGCGCGCGCAGATCTCGGGGAACGAATTGTGTGGCGGGACAAAGAATCCGGAGGTCGAGACGCCGTGGCAGTTTCGGCGGCGCTGAACGCCGCTTCAACGATCGCAACGAGATCCCCGTCGTTTGTTTGTGCCCAGGCTTCCAATGCAGCTACGAACACGGCAACGGCGACCCTCGCGTGGACGGCAAGCACAAAATCTCCTTGGGTGTGACCGTTGCGTCGCGCGAGGGAACGTGCGAATAGATCGCGAGTCTCGTCCATTGCGATCAACTGGAGGGCTCGCAGCTGGGGTGTGCTCATCATGAGGCGAACACGCGTGAGAATCCTTTGGCGGTCCGTCGGTAGGATCGCCGCCATACTGGTGGACAACGCGGCGCCTACTGCCGCCAGTGGTGACTCGTGCGGTGGTCGGGCGACTATGAGTTCCTCGATCATCGGGTCGTACTCACGTGTCTGGACGACGTTTTCCTTACGGGGGAAATAGCGGAAGAACGTCATATGCGATACGCCCGCGGCCGCGGCGATGTCTTCGACTGTTGTGTTGTCGTATCCATTTTCGGCGAACAGGCGTAGCGCGTGTTCCTGGATCGACCTGCGGGTGGCCGCTTTCTTACGGCTGCGCCAGTCGTCGTTCGTCACCATGCCGACACCGCGTTCACGGCACTCGAACGTCCTAAAGCGGTATCGAGCCATTCCTCGAGCAGGCGGGGGTCGCGCCCGCGCCAGGCGAGATGGCCATCTGGCCGCACCAGAAGGGCATCGTCATCGCCGGGTAGGACCGTAACGTCACCGAGTCGAGCTTGCGCGACCGCACCCAGCGCATCTTCACCCAGTAAGGCCCAGCCGGGCCCAAGTACGGTGAACAGCCGCACCACATCCCCGTCCTTACAGGTAATTTCGGCGTCGGGCACCCTGTCACCCGGGCGAAGCCCTGGTGCGCGCATACCGAATGCGCGCAATCGATGCGTGCTACCTAGCGGGCCCCTGCGATAGGTCACCGACAACTGCGAGGCCTTGTCCGCGATACGCCGCTGCACCGATCGCACGCTAAGTATCGGCATCATGGCGTGATCACGAATCAGCCGCGACTTGAACCCGGTGCCGGCCAAGATGTCCGTGACGTCGGCAGTGTTGGACAGCACTTCAGCAGCGATCGGACGCCGCTCGGCGTCGTAACTATCGAGCAAGTCTTCGTGTGCGCGTCCGCTCACGACGAGTGTGAGTTTCCATGCGAGGTTCTCGGCGTCACCGATTCCGGTGTTCAATCCCTGAGCGCCCACGGGACTGTGGACGTGGGCGGCGTCCCCGACCAGCAGCAGTCTGCCGCTCCGGTAGCTGTCGGCCAGCCGGCGGTGTATACGAAACGACGATGCCCATACAACCGATCGGACGACACCGCCCGCGTGCTGCGCCAATCCAGCCTCGAGCTCAGCGAGGATGTCCTCCGGCGCTAGATGGGCGCGATCCGCTCCCGTCGCCGGAGCCATCAGCCGCCACACGTTGTCGCCCGGCAGAGGAAAGGCCCCCAGCAGACCCGTCGGACCGGCGAAGAACACCACAGCGTCTCGTGGGCTGTCGAGGTCGGCACAAACATCGGCGATGAGGAGCCGTTCGACCCGCGGCACACCGGGGAAATCGATGCTTGCGGCTTTGCGCACCACGCTGTGCGCGCCATCGGCGCCTATCACCCAATCGGTGCGTATGACCCTCCCATCGGCGAGTCGCACCGAGGCGCGCTCACCGGTGTCCTCGACACTCACGACACGCTGGTTCCACTCCACGGCTCCACCAATAGTGCTGAGGCGGTTTCGCAGCGACGCTTCGATGTCGGCCTGCGAGATGATCAACGGATTGGCGGGCCCTGACCGATTGGCGTTGACCCACGACAGCTCCGCCGAGTGCTGACCGCTGATACGAAATATCGAGCGCGACAACGGCACAGCGCTCTCCCGCAGGTCTCCGATGACACCGATTCTGTCGAGCACCTCGATACCGCGCGGCTGCAGACCCAACGCTCGTGACGTGGTGGTTGGACCTGGTGCGGCATCGAGCGTCCGAACGTCGACGCCGGCCGCGCGGAGCGCCGATGACGCCACCAAACCACTGGGACCCGCCCCGACCACGACGACACCCGCAGAACCCGATTCCATCAACATGTTATGACACTAACATGTTAGTAGACTAACCACAACAGGTGTCCGCGGAAATGCCACTACCGCGCTGATTCCTATGGATTGGCCTAGCACAACCAGGTCCGACGATTCGATGAACTGAAAGACTCCTGTCAGTCAATCCCCGATCCGCTACGCTTTACTCCACATCATCACTCACGACTCTCATTAGTTGCGGACCAAGTGCCGGGGTCCAGCCACTATCCATCGCCGCTGTCATCATCATCGGAAACCTGGTCTACGGAGCCGTTTTCGCGCCTCATCTGATTACAAAGCTGGGCGGCTGGGTTACGTCGGGACTGACGAAGCAGCTGGTCCCCGACGTGCCCAACCAACCCCGTTAACGCAGCGATCATCCGGCTTGCATCAGGCAGGCTTGAATTGAATATGGAGCTCGCGCAGTCCGCGCAGGATGAAGGTTGGCTCATACGCGTAGGACCGGGCATCGGGTGGGCCGTGGTGCGCTTCGGAGATGCGCAGGTCGGTCATTCGGTTCAAGATGCGGTTCAGCGAGATCCGCGCCTCGGCGCGGGCCAGCGGCGCTCCCGGGCATGAATGGTTGCCGCGGATGAATGCGAGGTGCTCGCGCACGTTGCGGCGGTCGGGATGAAAAGCGTCGGGTTCGTCGAACTTGCGAGCATCGCGGTTGCAGGCCCCTGGAAGCAGCATCACGATCGTGCCGGCCGGGACCGGGACGTCCCCAATAGAGGTCGATGTTCTGGCCATCCGGAAGTGTGCCTTGACGGGACTTTCCAGTCGCAGCGTCTCTTCCAGGAAGCCTGGGATGAGGCCGCGGTCCTCACGCAGTGTGGTTTCGAGGCCCGGGTTTTCAGCGATGATGCGAACCGCGGTGCTGACCAGTTTTGTAGTCGTCTCCGTTCCCGCGGCGAACAGAAATGTCGAGAGGTTCATCACGTCTTCGATCTCAGGCGTCGATCCGTCGGGGTACTTGGCCTGCGCCAGCTCGGTGAGCACATCGGCGCGGGGAGCGCGCCGACGTTCCTCGATGTAGGCATGGAACTTTTGGGCGAGGAATTCCAGCGGATTGACCAACTTGACTGACTCGTCGCCCATGGCCCCGGCGAGTGATCTGTCGAACGTTGCCCGGAACTCATCGTGGTCGTCGGTGGGGACGCCGAGCAAGTCGGCGATCACCAACAACGCGAACGGTTTGGCGTAATCATCCAGGAACTCACACTCGCCGCGGTCGATGAACGTATCGAGCTGCTGATCGGCCAGCCTCCACATGAAATCCTCGTTCTCGCGCAACCTCTTTGGCGTGAGGAGTTTGCTGAGAAGTCCGCGGGTGCGCGTATGCTCGGGCGGGTCTTGGGTAGCGATGTGTTCTGCCATGGGCAGCCGATCACGGTGTTGCTCGATCAGCTCGGAGACATCATCAGCGCCCGGGCCAAATGGCAGACCGGAAAAGGGCCCCGCCAACGAGACACAGGACGAGAAGGCCTGGTTCTTGTAGACCTCGAGCGCCTCCTCGTAGCCGGTGACAGCGAGGACGCCGAATGGCGTTGCGGCCGCGACGGGGCACTTGGAACGTAAGTAGTCAAAGTATGGATATGGATCGGGCACAAGGGATTCGTCGGTGAAGAAGTCCACCGTTTCGAAGTCGGTCACGAATCACTCCTCGCGTAATTCATCGAACGATTGCATTTTGCAGTCCTTACCCGGCGGGGTAGCCCATCGTCTTAACCTCGGTGTACTGATCGAAGCCGCACACACCGTTCTGACGGCCCACACCGGAAGCCTTGTATCCGCCGAACGGTGAGTCGGCGCCATAAGCCGCCGTGCCATTGATTCCCATGAACCCCGCCCGGATTCGGCGCGCTACGGCCATCGAGTGCTCCACCGAACCGGACATGACGTTGCCGGCCAACCCGTACACACTGTCATTGGCGATGCGGATTGCGTCCTCTTCGTCTTCGAACGGGATGACCGCGAGGACGGGCCCAAAGATCTCCTCTTGGGCAATCGTCATCGAGTTGTCGACATCGGTGAAAAGTGTTGGCGTGACGAAATATCCTTTGTCGAAACCGGTCGGCGCGTTGGGGCCACCGACGAGGCAGGTGGCGCCCTCGTCAATACCCTTCTGGATGTAGCCGCGCACGCGTTGTCGTTGTTTATCCGAAATCACGGGCCCGCATAAGGTTGCTGGGTCTTGCGGGTCCCCCGGCATCACCGCGTCGTACATTGCCTTGAGCATCGCGACGCCCTCGTCGTACTTGGATCGCGGAAGCAACAACCGCGTCGGGTTCGCGCAGCCCTGTCCGGCGTGCATGCAAGGCGCGATGCCGATCGCACATGCCATCCCCAGGTCGGCGTCCTCGAGCACGATCGTCGCTGACTTGCCGCCGAGCTCCAGGAAGAGCCGCTTCATGGTGGCTGCGCCCTTCTCCATGATTCGCTTGCCGACGACGGTTGACCCGGTAAACGAGATCAGGTCAACCTTCGGCGAAAGGGTGAGCTCTTCGCCGACGAAGTGATCTGAGGCAGTGACGACATTGACGACGCCCGGCGGTATGTCCGTCTGTTCAGCGATCAGCCGACCGATGCGGGTCGCGTTGTAGGGCGTGTTCGGCGC
>NZ_LZMB01000542.1 GCF_001673555.1 Mycobacterium sp. 1165178.9
CCGCCCATCGTTCGCCGCGTTCGTGATGTTGAGCTGTCGTAGCCCCGTGCGATAATCGAACCTATGTTCGAAGACGTGATCGCGCGGTTCGACGAGCTGGTGGAGCGGCACCATCCGTCGGCGACGCCGGCGTCCGCCGCACTGCTGGAGCGGATCGGTGCGTTTTCGCGGGTCGAGAACCGCGCGGCGGCCGAGCAGTTGACGGCGATCGGAGACTTGTTCGCGTACCGGCTGTCGCGCTGTTCCGAGTGCGAGGACTGGGCGGTCGACACCGAGGCGGCGGTGAGCGCGGAAGTCGCCGCGGAGTTGCGGATCAGTCAGGGACTGGCCGCTAGCCGAGTGCGGTACGCCCGCGCGATGCGCGAACGGCTGCCTCAGGTTGGTGGCGTCTTCCGGGCCGGTGACTCGATTTTCGGTTGTTCGCCACGATCGTCTATCGCACCGATCTGATCACCGACCGTGACGTGTTGGCCGCGGTCGACGCCGAGTTGGCGACCAAGGTGCCGCGCTGGCCGTCGATGACACAGGGGCGCCTGGCCGCGCAAGTCGACAAGATTGTGGCCAGAAACGATGCCGATGCGGTGCGCCGGCGCACCGAGCGCCGGGCCGACCGGCAGGTTTGGATCGCCGATATGGAGGGCGGCCTGGCCCACCTGGAAGGCAGCCTGCTGAGCCCGGATGCGCACGCGCTGGATCGGCGGTTGGACGCATTGGCGGCCACGGTATGCGAGAAGGACCCCCGCAGCCGTGACCAACGCCGCGCCGATGCGGTGGGCGCGCTGGTCGCCGGCGCGGATCGGTTGGGGTGCCGGTGCGGGTCCCCGGGTTGCACCGCGGGGAAACGGGGCACCGCCGGGCCGGTGATAATCCATGTGATCGCAGAGCATTCCACCCTGGATGGGGCCCGGCTCGGGGCGTCGAGGTGGGTGCTGAGGGGTTGATCCCGCCGGAGCTGATAGCTGAGCTGGCCGCGTCGGCGAGGCTGGTGCCGCTGGTCCACCCGGTCGACTCCGCACCCGAGCCGCACTATGCGCCATCGAAGGCTTTGGCAGATTTCGTGCGGTGTCGGGATCTGACCTGCCGCTGGCCGGGGTGCGACTGTCCGGCCACCGAATGCGATGTGGACCATACGATTCCCTACAGCGATGGCGGGCCTACCCACGCGTCGAACCTCAAGTGCTACTGCCGCACTCATCATTTGGTGAAAACGTTCTGGGGGTGGCGCGACCAGCAGCTGCCCGACGGCACGCTGATCTTGACGTCCCCGTCCGGACACACGTATGTCACCACCCCGGGCAGCGCGCTGCTGTTCCCCAGTTTGTGCATGGCCACCGGCGAGGTGTCGCTGCCCGACCGTGCGAGACCGGGAAGCGATCGGTGTGGCGAGCGCGACGCAATGATGCCCAAACGCCACCGCACCCGCGCTCAAAACCGCGCCCACCGCGTCGCCACCGAACGAAGGCGAACCCACCAGGCCCGGCAAGCGAAACGTCGAGAACGCGAGGCCGCCTACTTCGGTCCCGCGCCACCGGCCGACGGTGACGACGATCCACCGCCATTCTGATTGACGGCCGAGCGATCGCCGCAAGGGTGCTTGACTCGTTCTCGAACTAATGTTCGAATATGCGGTATGCGGTGGGCAAATCAGGCCGTCGCGGTCAACGGGAAGCCGGTCGAGGACGGGGCGTTGCCAGGGCTGCAACGCATCGGTTTCCTGCGCAGCGTGCGCTCTCCGCAGTTCGACGGGATCACCTTCCACGAGGTGGTGTGCAAGTCGGCGCTGAACAAGGTGCCGAACGCGTCGACGCTGCCGTTCCGCTACACCGTCAACGGCTACCGCGGCTGCTCGCACGCCTGTCGGTACTGCTTCGCCCGGCCCACCCACGAATACCTGGAGTTGAACTGCGGCAACGACTTTGACACTCAGGTTGTCGTCAAGACCAACGTCGCCGAGGTGCTGCGCCGTGAGCTGCGGCGGCCCTCCTGGCAGCGCGAGACCGTCGCCCTCGGCACCAACACCGATCCGTACCAGCGGGCCGAGGGGCGCTACGCGCTGATGCCCGGCATCATCGGCGCCCTGGCCGAATCGGGCACGCCACTGTCGATCCTGACCAAGGGCACCCTGTTGCGCCGCGACCTGCCGCTGCTCACGAATGCCGCGGCGCAGGTTCCGGTCTCGGTCGCGGTGTCGCTGGCGGTCGGCGATCCAGAGCTGCACAAGGACGTCGAGCCCGGCACTCCCACACCGCAGGCCCGGCTTGGCCTGATCAGCGCCATCCGCGCAGCCGGGTTGGACTGTCATGTGATGGTCGCGCCGGTGCTGCCACACCTCACCGATTCGGTCGAGCACCTCGACGGGCTGCTTGGCCAGATCGCGGCGGCCGGTGCCAGCAGCGTTACGGTTTTCGGTCTGCATCTGCGCGGTTCGACGCGGGGATGGTTCATGGGATGGCTGGCGCGCTCGCATCCCGAGCTGGTCGGCCGCTATCGCGAGCTGTACCGGCGCGGTGCCTACTTGCCGCAGGATTATCGCGCCATGTTGCGGGAGCGGGCCGCACCGCTGGTCGCCAAGCATCGACTGGCGGGCGACCACCGCCCTTTCTCGCAAGCGGTCTCGCTCGCGCCGGCACCAAAACCCGTTCAGCCGACGTTGTTTTGAGCTGAACTGAGCTAGCCGGCCCTGTCGGCGCGCGGCTTGGTGAGCGTGAATTCGTCGATGACGGCGACCTCACCGAACGGACCCCGCAGCGCGTAGTGCGTCGCCTTGATCGTGGTGTTACCGCCGGGCTGGCCCGGGTCGACGTCGAAAGCCGCGAAGCCATAAGGATTGTCGCGGTCGCGAAACGCCGACCATGGTGCGTCCTCGAGGACGTAGACGGGGGCCTTACGTCTCAGCCCTGGATCGAACGCGCCCACACCGGTCACCACCCGGCACCGGGGCTCGGGGAAGAACATCGCGTTGCTCGGTGCCGACGTGCCACCCCCGCCGATGACGAGGTGCACCGTTCCGCGCGTGGCATCGATGAGATCGTTGCGGGTGTCGACGGGTATCGGCGTGCGGGTGTCGGTCCCCAGCGTGCCGCGCAGCGGATGCGATCGCTCGTAGTGGTGTTCGTGGCCGCACACCACCAGATCGACCTGGTACTGGTCGAACAGCGGCAGCCATTCCTCGCGGATGCCCAGGTCGGCCCCGTTGGTCTTGTCGGCGGTGGAAATCGCCGTCTGGTGCATGCACACCACGACCCAGTCGATGTCAGGGTCTCGCCGGGCCGCAGCGAGTTCCTGTGCGAGCCAGCGCTTTTGCTCACCGCCGGAGTAGCCGTGCACATAGAAGTTGCCGCCGTCCTGGAAGGCGACGTCATCGTTGCTCAGGCTGATCACCCGCACCGAGCCGGCGGTGAACGAGTACCACATGCCGCGGGCCTCGGGGCTGGACCCGGAATCGGGTACCGCGAAATAGGCCTGGTAGGCGCCGTAACCGATCGGCCCGTTACCCAACTCGTTCTCGTGATTGCCCGCCGCCGGCATCCAGGGCCGGTATCGCGCCGAGCGGGTGTTGTTCTCGAACCAGTTCGACCAGGTGCGGACCCGGTCTTGGGCCAGGTTGGCGTAGCACAGGTCGCCATTGATCAGGTTGAACAGCGGCCCGATTCGCTCGATCGCCATGGTGGTGTCGGCGGCGGCCGGCGAGCCGATGTTGTCGGTGGCGTATCTGCCGTCGGGCATCTTGGCCAGCGCCGGTGTGGACTGGTCGCCGAAGCTGGTGAACAGCAGTCGTTTTCGGCCTACCGGGGCGGTGCGCACGGTGCCCTGCTCGGGCTGTGCGCCGTCGTGCACCGCCGCGTACACGTAGTCGGTGTCCGGGGTCAGGTTGGTCAGGCGCGCATGGTTGACGCGAACCTCGGTGCCCGACTTCGCGTCCCGGTAGGTGCGGGTTTCCGCGGCGACGGTGCGGCCGTAGCCGGATGTCGGCGTCCCGAGCATGACGCGCGGATTGCGGACCGCGTCGATGGTGTGCCAGGACACCACCGCCTCGGTGCCGGCGTTCCTCCCGAACTGAAGGTGCAGCCCGCCGACCGGTGGCGCGCCGTGGCGATCGGGCTGCAACCAGGCCATCGGGCCTTGCGGGCGGGACCCCAGCAGCACGGCACCGCCCCCGAGGCTCACCCCAAGGGCGGCCGAGACCGCGCCGGTCGTCAGCAACCGGCGGCGGGTCACCGGCGCTGCGGCGATAGCGGCCCGTTCCGGTGCCGAATGCGGCTCATCGCTCATGCTTGCTTCATACCGGAGCCGGGCGACCGCGGGCACAGCTGCCGGTAAACAGCGAACCGCCGCTAACGAATCCGGTAGCGTTTTCGATATGACGAACGTGCATAAGACAGCGAGCGCGATCTCAGCGGTGATGCTGGCAACGGCCACGGGGGCGGTGCTGACGCCGGGGACGGCCCATGCGGATGGCCACCAGGTGACCTACACGGTGACGAGCCCCAACAATTTGACCGCCACCGTCAACTACGTGAATTCCGATCCGCCCAGCCAGGCGGCCTACAACGCGGACCCGTCGAAGTTCACGACCAGCGTGCAGGCCCCGCTCAGCGCGGGAACGCCGGTCACCTACACCGCCACTTTGGCCAACCCGAGCCAGTCGGCGAGGATCAGCGCCAGCGGCATGCTGCACTGGCCGGATTCGGGCAACGGTCCGGCGTCGTTCCACTGCGAGATCGCCGTGGACGGTCAGGTGATCGCGCAGCAGGACGCCACTACCACCGTCACCTGCGCGGCCTAGCCCGGGTATCGGCGGGCGTTCGCTGATGGCGAACACCGTCGTCCATCTGCCCGACGCTCAAGCCAGCGCGCTCCCGGGCTCGGTGTGCGCGACGACGACGACTTCGGCGCGTGCGGCGCCGACGGCCCGGATCTGATGGCTGACCGATGCGTCGAAATACGCGCTGTCGCCGGCCTCGAGCGTGAAAGCCTGGTCGACGTAATCGAATTCGATGGTGCCGGCGTTGCCGGTGGCACGCTCGACGGACTGACGCCTAGCCCAACTCGGGCGCGGAGAAGGTGTCGCACTTCTTCGGGTCACCGGTCTGGTACCCGATGGTGAACCACTTCTGCCGCTGTTCTGACGAACCGTGCGTCCAGGACTCGGGATTGACCCGCCCGGTGGATTCCTTCTGGATGCGGTCGTCGCCCACCGACGCGGCGGCGGAGAGCGCATCGGAAATGTCCTTGTCGCTCAACGGTTCCAGGTAGGGCACACCCGTGCTCTCCTGCTTGACGGTGGAGGCGTAGTGCGCCCAGATCCCGGCGTAACAGT
Organism: Mycobacterium sp. 1165178.9; assembly: GCF_001673555.1. GTDB lineage: Bacteria > Actinomycetota > Actinomycetes > Mycobacteriales > Mycobacteriaceae > Mycobacterium. Next base: position 5,321 of record NZ_LZMB01000542.1, read on the forward strand.
CGGCCTGCAACTCGGTGCGCACGCCGTTGCCGCCGGCTCCCTGCGCGCCCTGCTGCGAGCGGCCCAGCAGCCCCTGCAGGTTCTGCACGTGGTGGCCGTATTCGTGGGCGACCACATACTCCTGGGCGAATGGCCCACCGCTGGAACCGAATCTGTCGACCAGCTCCTTGAAGAAGTCGGTGTCGAAGTACGCGGTCTGGTCCACCGGGCAGTAGAACGGCCCGACCGCGGTGGTCGCGTGTCCGCAGCCGGTCTCCACCGATCCGGTGAACAGCCGCACGTGGGGGCGGGTGTAACCCTGCAGCAGC
>NZ_LZMB01000543.1 GCF_001673555.1 Mycobacterium sp. 1165178.9
GGTGGGCGAGTTGCCCGCCAGGCCCGGACCCGTCGAGTTGGCGTTCAACGCGCGGTCATCGCGGGCGGCGCTGGTGCGTGCCTCTGACGGGGCGGCTCTGACGGCGTGCCGAAAACGAGGGCATGCGCGACAGCGTCAGGCTCCGCGGCCGAAAGTTATTGCGTTGCGACTCTGCTTGGTGCCCCAAGGTCGATCGTTATGCAGCCCGACGATCCCAGCATCACACCGGTCAGCACTGCGGCCGCTGCAATGGCTTTCAGTAATTTCTTGGTGCCGCTCATGGCTCACGCCTTTCTACCTGTTGGGACGACGCTCCCTAAAAATGGTGCCCGACGATCGGATGCTATCGCGGTTCTTTCAACGCGTGTGCAATATCGCGCAAATAGCGGGAAGAGTGGCGCCGCGGGTTTGAAGCTGCCGTTGGTAATGAGCTTGTATGTGGTGCTTGGCCCGATTCGTCGATGGAGCGTAAGTCGTTCGAGAATTACTCACATGGGTAATTCCTGTGCGCCCGGCTGCTAAGCCCTGCCCCAATCATGTGCCCATTTGTGCCCCGTTGGTCGGTCGATGGGCCACTCTTTGTTATAAGCGCGATGGGTGGACGGAGGCCTGGCAAATGCCTAGTTGTGACGATGACACGTGGTACCTCTCTGAGAGCATCGGTCCAACGGGTCTGAGCACGGGGGCGTCGAGAGTAGGGGAGAGCAGAAGTCAGCGCCCGCTGTTCACCGATCCCTACGCGCAACTGTTTGATGCGGCGCCTGCACTTAACATTTCGTCCTCGCTTTTCCCCGACGCGATGATCGCCCGGTCGACGAAAGTCGATCCATTGATGGGGCGCGGACATAAAGGGATTTGCGCGTGAACCAACCCACCAGCACAGGAAACGACGGCGAGCCTGTGGTGCCTGTCGTGGCCACCACCCTCGCCGTGTACCGCAATTTGCGTATCGGCTTGGCCATCACAGCGGTCATGCTCGCGGCGTCATTCATCGTCCAAAGCACCTATATGCGCAGGTCAGGCAAAGGCTGCTGGCAAGGAGCCCTGAGCGAGTACTTTTACACCTCCGCGCACAGCGTTTTCGTCGCCGGGCTACTGGGACTCGCCACGCTCTTCTTTGTCTACCGGGGCAGTAGCGACACGGAGAACGCTCTACTGACAGTGGCTGGTATCGCTGGGCTGACCGCGGCCCTGGTGCCGCAGGGCAGAAGTTACATCAAATTATGCACGCCTCTCTTTATCCCGGACGCCGTCAAGGAAGCGACCGTGATCAGGCCCAATCTGGTGGCAGTGGTCGCGGCTCTCGCTGTGGCGTGGGTAATCACGTTGTTCCAGCACCATTACGACAGAAGAGGCGAGAACGGCGACAAAGTCCGCCACAAGAAGAGCCCTGGGGGAAATTGGGCGCGGTGCGTTCTCCGAATGGTCGTGGTGGTTGGTTTGATCGCCCTCTGCACCCCCGAAGTTGACTCACGAGACTATGCGCACGGTGCGGCTGGGATTCTGCTGCTCTCATCCTTCATCGCCACCGTGTTCGCCACCGCAGTCGTCGCCAGCCGAGAGCAATACTCGCCACGAGGGGCCACCGTTCATCGCATCTACAAGGGCTTTTACCGGGTGTGGGCCGTGGTGATGCTGTTGACGTTTCTCGGAATAATCGCGGTGCATTGCGCGTGGCCCATATATTTCGGGGACCGGTGGGGCACTTACGTTGAAGGCGCGGTGCTCGCGGAATTTTGCGTGTATTGGTTGGTCCAGACTTTCGACCTGTGGGATGACCCTGACCGCAAGTCTCGGCTGTCCCCGGATGACCAAGACCGACTTGCGCAAACGTACGTGCGTAGCGAAGAGAAACCTGAGGATAATTCTCTAGGCGCGAAGGTCATGTCTTTTCTGTAGTGCTGCTCGCGTCGCGCGCCCTGGGATGTTTGGTTGTCAACAAAAACCATTGCCTGACAACATATCTGGTCCTCAGTGATCGCGGACCATTACGGCACAACAGGACACCCCCGAAAAAACTAGACTCCCTGGGCGGATGGATTCGTCGGAACACTCGCATGGCTGTCCGCATATCTCGCTATGGTGACCGCACGTGAGTCAGCTGACGGCACCATTAGGGGATTTCATGGGTAAGTACAAGGTTATCGTGGTCGGCACCGACGGCTCGGACACATCGCTACGGGCGGTTGACCGCGCCGCAGAGATTGCTGCTGACTCGGGAGCAAAACTCGTCGTCGCCTCCGCATTCCTGGGTGAACAACGAGGCGGAACGGATCCCGATCAGCTTCGTGACGACCAATATCGGACCGAAGGCAACGCGCCCGTGTACGACATGTTGCGCAGAGCCGCATCCAGGGCACGGGATGCCGGTGCGACCGATGTCGAGGAACGCGCGGTGGAGGGCGCTGCGGTCGACGCGCTGCTAGAACTGGCTGACGAGATTGCAGCCGACTTGATTGTCGTGGGCAGCGTTGGCACCAATTCGATCGTCGGGAAGGTCGTGGGTTCCGTGCCGAAAGCTATCTCCAATCGCGCGAAGACGAAGGTGGAAGTCGTCAAAACCGAAGACTGAAGCCTCGCAGGGACATGCAGCCCGCGGGCACGTCGCTCATCGAGTATTCGACTACCGAACCTGGCGGACGTATTCTGCGACTTCGGCGTCGTCGCCCCGTTCATCGATTTGAGCGCAAAGGCTTCCCCGCTTCTTCACAAGGGAACTATGAAAACGCGTGCGCGGGCAGAGCATGCTGGTGTGTCCGATCAGTCGCGTTTCGCTTCGTAGCGCAGTAGGACCGTGCCACCCGGGAAGGTGCGGTTCTCCAACAGTCGCAGCGAGATCCATGACGGCAATGTCGGGAAGAACGGTGTGCCGCCGCCCACGGCGGTGGGCGCGACCACGATCCGATACTCATCTACCAGCCCGGCCTGCACGATCGGTGCGGCCAGCGTCGCGCCGGCTATCTCCAGCCTGCCCTCGGTTTGGGCTTTCAGCTTCGTCACCACCTCGACCGGGTCGCCGCGTTCCAGGCGGGAGTTCCAGTCGACGGACTCCAGGGTGCGCGAGAACACGACCTTGGGCATGTCGCGCCAGATGCGGGCGAAGTCGACGATCAAAGGGGTCGCGTCCGGGGCCCGATCGGCGGTCGGCCAGTACGCGGACATCAGCTCGTAGAGCCGCCGCCCGTAGAAGGACAGGGCGGTCTCCCGCTCGAAGTCGTTCCAGTACTGGTGCAGTTCTTCGCTCGGATCGCTCCAGTCGATGTTGCCTTGTGCGTCGGCGATGTACCCGTCCACCGACACGTTGAAGCCATAGATGAGTTTGCCCATGCAGATCAGACTGCACCGGAGGGCAAAACTCATCACGACGCCAAACGAGATATGTCAAATCCTCGTCGATGGGGCGTCTCATCCCGCGTACTGCGGGCAGTAGACATCGACAGCAGAGACGACCATCATATGTGCGACCAACCGTGGCCACGCCTCAACAGCAGCCCTAGATTGGCCCGCACTCGCCGTGATGGAACTTATTCGCTTTTATGCCTTGCGCTACACGGTGGCGGTCGGTGAGTTACTTGTCGAGCCAGCGATTCTGCACGGCGCCTTAAGGACAACGCCTAGCAAGTAAAACAGTTCGTGACCAGAGTCCCGCAAACGCCAGGGCGGGACTCTGGTCACGATCTAACGTCCGACGTTGCGTGGCGCCTAGTGGTGCCGACCTACTCATCGCCGAGCGCGGGACGCGCACGCTATGCCGTCGTGGTTCTTATCCAGGGCAGGGCGGTAGGCCGGGTCATCCGCGGGAATGTTCCAACGGCCATCTTTGTGGGCCTCGGCGCAGTTTTGGTAGTAGACCCCTGGCCGACTTGGGGTGATGCTCGGGTGGGGGGATCGCGAGATGGACACACCTCGCTCCGCTAGTGCCACAACGACGATCAGCACACAGACAACGACGACCGCGATCAGTAACCAGGCGACGCGCGGCAATCGGTCGCGAGCCTGCGCTGCTGGATGACGGCGGTGGCGGCCGGGACGCACCGCGAAGTGCCGCCGCCGGGCGGTGAACAGCTTAATCTCGCGGCATGGATCGCGTTTGGCAGTGGGCGTGGGATCGGTTTGGGACGAGGTACTGGTGGGTGCTTCTGATGGGGGCTTTCGCCTCGACCCTGCCGGTCTTCTTGTTTTGGTCGTGGGTTGTCGTCACATTCGAGAAGTCCAATCACTACGTGGAAGCGTCTGTTTTCGCAGCTGTCGTAGCGCTGATATTGAACTTCGTAAATCTTATCCCTGGTATTAGACGGTTGCGGCTGGCACAACAGTGGGCGGCCGGCCGTGAAGTTGATCGAGCAAAGGCCCTGGAAGATACCTATGCCTGGGTTCGAATCGCTGATATTCGAGCGTTGTGGTTGATAGCGGCTTCGCTCGTGGTGCTGTTGACGGTTGTCGGTTTGATCGTCGGAGCTGGCGGGACGCGGCTAGTTCAGTACGGGATCGTCGGCGTGACCACAGGATTCGCTACCGCGCTGATCGGCGTGCACAACTTTGGGGAAGGAGCAGTGCGACCGGCCAGGGCAGCCCTCGCCGGGAATACTGGCATCGGCGACACCTTCCCGCGCTCGCGCCCGACCTTTGCCGCGTGGTTGGGCCTCTCGATCGTGGGCTCCATTTTCACCTTCTCCGCGATGGCCGCAATGGTGGCGCTCGCGCTGAATCGAGGCAGGGAAGCCCCGGTGCTCTCCGTTGTGATCGCTTGCGCGTTGACGCTTGCCGTCGGGGTACCTATCACCGTCGGTGCGATGCTCTCGCCGTCCTTCCGGCCCATTCGCGACCTCGCCCAAGCGACTGTGCGGGTCGGAGCTGGCGACTACAGCCAGCGCCTACCAGTGGTCCAGGACGACGACCTCGGCGCACTGGTGGCCTCATTCAACCGGATGCAGGCGGGATTGGCTGAGCGGCAACGACTTCACGCGGCTTTTGGCACTTATGTCGATCCCGGCCTGGCGGCGCGCTTACTTGAACAGGGTGGCGATGTCTTCACCGGGGAACGCCGCGAGGTCACGGTGATGTTCGTAGACATTCGTGACTTCACTCCGTTCGCCGAGGCCAACACGGCCGAGGACACCGTCACCCGCCTCAACGCCCTATTCGAGATTGTCGTGCCCGCGGTGCTGGATGCCGGCGGCCACGTCAATAAGTTCCTCGGCGACGGCGCGCTGGCGGTTTTCGGTGCGCCGAATGATCTGGCCGATCACGCCGACGCCGCGGTGAACGCCGCTGTGACGATTCAGCGCCTCGTCACCGAAAGGTTCGGGGGGGAGCTGCGGATCGGCATTGGGATCAACACCGGTGTGGTGATCGCCGGAACGATCGGCGGCGCAGGCAAGTTGGAGTTCACTTTGATCGGTGACACGGTCAACGTGGCTGCCCGTGTCGAGCAGTACACCAAGACCACCGGTGACACGATCCTGCTCACCCGCCATTGCCTTGACGCGCTGAATGGGCGCTCACCGGAACTCATCGACCGGGGGTCCCACGCTCTTAAGGGCAAGTCAGCCGCCGTGCAACTCTTCGGACTTGCCCTGTGAATCGGGCCGCCCCAATGGGAGAGTAGGGCGGCCGAGCAACTATTAAGACGCGGCTTAGAGCAATTGGGTTCCAAGCGCTTCGCCAGCGTCATCGGTCGGGCCGTACGACCTCCGCCGGCAACCACAGATTCATCGTCAGCCTGGACAGTCCGTTGCCGCTCGTCGCAGGCATGTCAACGGCTGCCAGCCAACTTCCGTTCGATGTGCGTATTTATGCGATCTGCCGGGCAAACATCGTTGGCTCCAGGTGCAGTCCAAATGCTTTGACCCACATAGGCAGTTCGTCCTTACGCATTGCCTTCGTGGGAAAGACCCGGGCAACATCAACCCGCACTTTCCGGTCGAGGTGGTGCAAGGTGGCGTACTCATCCGAAGGCTCCCACGAATCGAACATAGGTTCGATTATGCTCCTCGGGCGTTAGGTCGCCGGTCGAGATCAGGTCATATGTAGTTCATGAGGCTAAGCTAGTTGCACTAAGTGCAATGCTTTAGCTGCATAAACTCTGGTGCGCGATACTGGGATTGAACCAGTGACCTCTTCCGTGTCAGGGAAGCGCTCTCCCGCTGAGCTAATCGCGCCGGGAAACCAAAATTGGAGGTGGAGACGGGAATCGAACCCGTGTGCACGGCTTTGCAGGCCGTTGCCTCACCACTCGGCCACTCCACCGTTGGGGTCCACGCCACTTGCACCTTCGAGCGGATGACGGGATTCGAACCCGCGACC
>NZ_LZMB01000544.1 GCF_001673555.1 Mycobacterium sp. 1165178.9
CGCCGCCGCGGCGAGATCATTGCCGAATTCCCCATCGCTGGCCGGCATCGGATGCACCTGGCTGGACGGGATGTCGACGTGGGAGAGCAAGGCGGCCCGTGCCTGCTTGTCATTGCGCTCGTCGTCGTCCTCGGGGACGTAGCGTTCGTCGCCCCAGAACAGATGCACGGATGCCCAATCGATCTCTCGTCCCACCAACGACTGCAGCAGCCCGATGCCGTTGCCGCCGCCGGTCAGCACGATGAGCGCTCGGCCCCGCGCCGCCACGGCGTTCGCGATGGTATCGGTCAGTCGCGCGGCGGCGGCTTCGACCATGGTCTTGCTGTCCGGGAAGATTTCGATGCTGGTGCTCACACGTACTGCACTTTCTCAATGCCTTCGAGCGCTGATTGGTATATCTCGTCGGGATCCAGGCGGCGCAGGTCTTCGGCGAGGCACTCACCGGTTTCCCTGCGCGCCAGTGGGAGTAGGGCGTCGGGTCGGGCCGTCCGGCTCAATGTGGCCGTCCTCCCCTCCTGCGGCCGGCTCAAGACGATGGTCTCGCTCTTGCGCACCAATTCGATCTTGAGCTCGCCGACCGCCCGGCGCACCGGGCCGTCGATGCGGCTGGCCAGCCACCCCGCCAGGACGTCCAGGGCGGGCTCGGTTCCCAGGCCCGACACCAGCGCCGACTCGATCGGTTCGTGCGGCGTCAGGTCGACGGCCGAGGTGAGCAGCGCGCGCCAATAGGTGATGCGCGCCCAGGCGAGGTCGGTGTCACCCGCGGTGTATCCGGGCAGCCGGCTCTTGATGGCCGCCAAC
>NZ_LZMB01000545.1 GCF_001673555.1 Mycobacterium sp. 1165178.9
ACGCCAGCCCGTCGCACCGGGTGACGGCGATCTGCGGGTTCGCCGACCTCGAGGCCTTGGTGGCCGCCGGGCGCACCAGCGCGCTCGCCTCGCCCCGGTAGCGGCCGGTGTGGTCGACGCTGCGCGCCGCGAGCACGTCGGGGTCGGTAACGACGTGATTCGATCCGACCAGGCTCGCCAGGCTGCGCAGCATGTTCGCGGTTATAGCACCCGCCGGCGCGCACCGATCACACCGGCCGCGTGTTGCGCGGGTTCAGCCCGGCGACGGCGACACCGCGCGGAAACATCCTTCGAAATGACCATTTTCGATCCCCACGGTCTGCATGAACGAATGCGCCACGACGGGTCCCACGTGCCGAAAGCCCGCCCGCCGCAGGCATTTCGCAAGCTGATGCGACTCCGGGCTGGTCATCCGGCCATCGGTCCAGCTACGGAGTCGATGATGTTGGCGCGGTTGATGTCTCCACGCCAGCTGCGCTAACGAGGCATCGCCCAGCAGCCGGGCGTTGTGCAGCGTGGCCTCGATCTTTCGCCGATTGCGAATGATCGACCTGTCGACCATCAATCGCTCGACGTCCTCGTCGGTCATCGCTGCCACCGCCGCCGGGTCGAACCCGTGAAAGGCGGCGCGCAGGTTGTCTCGCTTGTCGAAGACGGTTCCCCACGACAGGCCGTTCTCGAAGTACATCAGCACCAGCGCCTCGAACAGCTCGGTTTCGTCGCGAGTGGGTCTGCCCCACTCGTCGTGATATGCGGTCAGGTCACGGCCCGTCTCGGTGGCCCAGCGACAGCGAACGATGCCGTCAGTACCGGACACCACCGTCGGCAGGTGTGACGGCACGCCAACACCCGCCATGGCCTTCACGACGCGACCCTCAACTACCCTTGGGAACCTCGGCGAATCCCGGTTGTCCCGCGTCTACAACGGAATTGAACCGGTACCGAGTCTCAAGACGCTCGTTGATCTCTTGGATCGCGTCCTCGGGAAGCGCGGTCACATCGAAGTTCTCGCGGATGCGTGCCGGTGTGACGGAGCCCGTGAGGACTGCGGTGCCGCGCTGGATACCCCAGGCCAAAAGCACTTGCGCAGGGGTCTTTTCAACGCGTCGGGCGACCGACACGACGAGAGGGTCATCGAGCAGCCGCGGTTCCAGCGCGTGCCCCAGCGAGGCGAACGCCTGCAGAATGATTCCGTCCGTCTCGCGCAAACCGTGCAGTTCCCACTGCGGGTGATACGGGTGCGACTCGACCTGGACGACCGCCGGCTTGATGCGCGCGGTCTGGGCGATCTTTCGAACGCCTTCGACCTCGATGTCGGACAGGCCTATCGCTCGCGTAAGCCCATCTTCCACAAGGGCTTCCATGGCGGCCCAGGTCTCCTCCAACGTGACCCCGTCGTCGTAGACGACGGCTCCGTGGATGTCACGGGGATCTTGGTCATCACCGGGCCGGAACGCGAACGGGGTGTGCACCAGATATAGGTCGACCGCGTCTAGTCCGAGTCTGCCCAGGCTCGCCCGCAGCGCGGGCTTCACGCGTTCCGGTCGATGGTTGTTGTTCCACAGCTTAGTTGTCACAAACAGCTCTTCGCGGCGCACCGTTCCGGAGGCGAACAACTCCTTGAGCGCCGCACCGACCTCGGCTTCGTTGCGGTAACGCTCCGCGGCATCGAGGTGGCGGAAACCCACTTGGACCGCGGTCTTGACAGCATCGCGCGTCTTGGTGTTATCGGACAGGGAGGTCCCAAATCCGAGCGCCGGAATCTCACCGCTGCCGTCGTTGAGGGCAAATCTGCGTTGACTCAGATTCTCGTTCGATGCCATGCCGTTCGACCTCCTTGTGGGTAAACGAAAGGTCGCCTGTCAAATCATAGATGACCAGTCATTTATTTAACAAGAGGCGCTGTTGCGCCATTCCCCGCAACTCGGGTCCAGTGCAGCAGCGATGGCGACGCTAGAACTCCTTATGATTCACGTCGGTAACCAGGCCGCCGTCCATCACGTACTCGCTGCCCGTGGAGTAGGACGATTCGTCGCTGGCCAGGAAAAGCACGAACGTTGCGACTTCCCGGACCTCGCCGGGACGCCCGAGCGGAATGGTCACCATGTCCTCGGGCAGGTGGGCGGTCATCGGGGTGCGGATGAACCCCGGATGCACCGAGTTCACCCGAATGTTGTGCGGCGCCAGCTCCAAAGCCGCCGACTTCGCCAGCCCGCGCACGCCCCACTTCGAGGCGACGTAGGGGTGCACCATGGGCGCGCCGCGCAGGCCCTCGATGGATGACACGTTGATGATCGAGCCACCGCCGGCCGCGATCATCGGCTCGACCGCAACCCGCATGCCCAGGAACGTGCCGGTCAGGTTGACGTCAATCACCTTCTGCCACTTGGCCAGATCGAAACTCTTCAACGGACCGAGCGCTACGGTACCGGCGTTGTTGACCAGAACGTTGAGCTTGCCGAATTCGCCGAGCGCGGTGGCGACCGCCGCGTCCCACTGGTCGGGCTGGGTGACGTCGAGGTGCACATAGCGTGCGGAGTCGCCGATCTCGTCGGCCAGCGCCTTGCCCTGGTCGTCCAGGATGTCGCCGATGACGACCTTGGCGCCCTCCTCGACCAGCAGGCGCGCATCTTCGGCTCCCATACCGCCAGCGCCCCCACTGATCAGCGCTACCTTGCCGTCTACCCGACCCACGCGGGTCTCCTTTCGTTTTAGGTGGTCACCAAAGTGCTTGGTGCGTAAAGGCCTTTGCCGGTTACCAGCGGCAAATCGAGTGTGGTCCGGATGCCCGGCGGCGCCGCGATCACCGCGGGGATGGCGTTGACGACGCGGCCGGCGGCGCCCGCGATCGCCGCGTGGTTGTGATCGCCCTTGCGGCTGCTCGGGATGATGTCGACCGCATACGACGGCTCGCCGGTGATCTCGACCCGGTACGAGCCGTCGCCGGAGGCGGGCTGGGGCAGGTCGGGGCGCAGGTCGGGCCGCAACCGGGTGACGTGCTCGATGACGATGGCCGGGTGGCCCTCGACCATGCCGCGAATCTCGAACTGCAGCACGGCAACCGTGCCCTTGGCCACGTGGCCGACCGCGATGTCGAAATCCTCGGGCGCGGGCTCGCGCTGGTAGGACTCGGTGATCTCGTCGACCTCGATGCCGAGGCCCGCCGCCAGTTGCCGGATCGCGGTTCCCCACGCGATGCTGAGGATGCCCGGTTGCAGCAGCATCGGGACCTCGTCCATCGGCTTGGCGAATCCCATGTAGTCCATGACCTCGGTCCCGTTGTACGACGCGTAATCATGAATCTCCATGCAGCGCACCTGCTCGATGCGCTGACAGGTGCCGGCGAGGGCGAACGGGATCAGGTCGTTGGCGAATCCAGGGTCCACACCGCTGATGAAGATGCTCGAATTGCCTTGCTTGGCAGCGTCTTCCACGCGGGCGATGTATTTGTCGGGCATGACGTCCCACGGATATTGCAGCAGCCCGGGTGACGACCCGACGACGTTGATGCCGGCGGCCAGGATGCGCATGACGTCGGCCATCGCCTCGGGCAGCCGGGTGTCGCCCATCGCGCAGTAGACGACGCAGTCGGGCTTGGCGGCGATGATCGCGTCCAGGTCATCGACGGCCGCCACGCCCGTGACGACGCCGGCGTCCAAACCGACGCCGCACAACTCGCCGGCGTCCCGACCCACCTTCTCGGGCGTCGAGACGCACACCCCGGTCAGCTCGAACTGCGGGTTGGTGATGAGTTCGGCGAGGGCCAGCCCTCCGACATTTCCGGTGCCGACGTGCGCGACGCGGATCGCCATGAGAGTCTCCGTCCGTTGAGCGCTCAAAACTTTTCTAGACACTAGTCCATTAATTCCCAAGCGCATACCTGCCCGACAGATCGCGATCGCCGGGGGCAGAATCAATCGCTGATGACACAGCGCGAAGACATTCGGTTCCCGTCCGGCGACGACCTGATCAGCGCCTGGCTGTACCGGCCCGCGGGCAGCGGACCCACGCCGCTGCTGGTGATGGCGCACGGTCTGGGCGCGGTGCGAAGCATGCGACTCGACGCGTACGCCGAACGCTTCAGCGCCGCCGGCTATGCCTGCCTGGTATTCGACTATCGCAACTTCGGCGACAGCGAGGGCATGCCTCGTCAGGTCCTCGACGTCGACATGCAGCTCGGCGACTGGGCCGCGGCCGTCGCCTATGCCCGCACCATCCAGGGAATCGACCCCGATCGAGTCGGGTTGTGGGGCACCTCTTTTGCGGGTGGTCACGTGATCGCCACCGCGGCGCGGCAGCCGGGCATCGCCGCGGCCGTCGCCCAATGCCCCTTCACCGACGGCCTCGCGTCGGCACGCACCATCGTCAACCCGTGGATCACCGCGCGCATCACCGCGCGGGCGGTCCGCGACGTGCTCGCAAGCCGGCTGGGCAGGCCACCGGTGATGGTCGCGACGGCCGGCAAGCCCGGCGAGGTCGCGTTGATGAACACGCCCGACGCCTATGCCGGCTACCTGCGGTTGGTTCCCGACGGGGTCGAATTGCGCAACGAGGTCGCGGCCCGAATCGCGTTGCAGGTCTTCAGCTATCGCCCGGGCCGGTCCACGCCGAAGATCACCTGCCCGATCCTGTTCTGTGTGTGCGAGGCCGACTCAGTGGCGCCCGCTGCGGCGACGCTGCGGCACGCGGGCAAGGCGCCCCGCGGCGAGGTGAGGCTGTACCCGGAGGGGCATTTCGCGATCTACATCGACGAGGCGTTCGAACGCGTCGTAGCCGACCAGCTCGCGTTCCTCGACAAGCACCTGCGCGCTTAAGGCCCCAGCGGAGACGTCGTGCGGATGGCTTCGTCGCGGATCAGCCCGCGCAGCAGGGCGGTGCTGAACTCCGCGGCGATCTCCTTGGCCGAGCGCCGGCCGCTGGGCCGCAGCCAGCGGTAGCTGCCCAGCGTCATGCCGATGTAGCCCAGCGCCAGCACGTGCGAGTCGCACGGGTAGAACTCGCCATTGGCGATCCCGCGATCGATCAGGCCGTGCACGTGGTGGTAGACCTGAGCTTCCTTCTCGCGGACCTCGGCAACCTGCTCACTGGTGAACCATTCGGTGATGTACGGCTGCTCCTGGAAGTAGACCGCGGCCCGTTCCGGGTCGCTGGCGATGCCGGTGAGCAGCCGAACCGTGTACTGATAGAGGGCCTCGCGCGCCGTCCACGACGGATCGTCGTGCACGGCGGCCAGCGTGCCCTCGGCGGCCTGGCGGTAGATGTCGAACAGGATCAGTGACTTGCTGGCGTAGTAGTGGTAGACGGTCGCCTTGTTCAGACCGATCACGTCGGCCACGTCGTCCATCCGGGTGCCGTGATAGCCGCGCGCAGCAAACAGCTTGGTGGCGACCGCCAGCAGCTCTTCGCGCCGGGTTAGCCCATTCGGGGTGATGCTGTCGGTGGGCATCTGTTCTCACTATCGTCGGTATGGCCAGGCCAGGGCCGGTGCGGCCAGAATAGCTATCAATCAACTGGTTGGACAGTTTATGCAAAACGCCGGGTGTCACGTGCACGCATATGCGACTAGACTCCTCATCGAACGCGATGAGTCGAGAGGTGGGGCCGATGGATCCGAGTCCGGATTACGACGGAAGCGACGAGATCGAGTTCTTCATGCGGTACTTCACCTGGGGTCTGCGCGGGGTAACCGACGGAAACGGATACCCGCCGCCGGCGTACCCACCCGTCTAAATTTCCAGCGCAACGGCGCCTTGCGTCGTTACAGCGCCTTGAGTTCCTCGGCGACCTCGGTCACCGATTTCTTCGCGTCGCCGAACAGCATGCTGGTGCCCTCGCCGTAGAACAGCGGGTTGTCGATGCCGGCGAAGCCGGAGTTCATTGACCGCTTGAGCACAATCACCGATTTGGCCTTGTCCACGTTGAGGATTGGCATGCCGTAGATCGGGCTGGACGCGTCGTTGCGGGCTGCCGGGTTGGTGACGTCGTTGGCGCCGATGACGATGGCGACGTCGGTGCGGGCGAATTCGTCGTTGATGTCGTCCATGTCCTTCATGGCGTCGTAGTCGACTTCGGCCTCGGCCAGCAACACATTCATGTGCCCCGGCATCCGGCCCGCAACCGGGTGAATCGCGTACTTCACCTCCACGCCCTTGCCTTCCAGCAGAGCCGCCATGTCCTTGACGGCGTGCTGGGCCTGCGCGACGGCCAGCCCGTAGCCGGGCACCACGATCACCTGGTTGGCGTAGGCCATCTGGATCGCGGCGTCGGCGGCCGAGGTGGCCTTGACGGTCTTGTCACCGCCGTCGCCGCCGCTCGGGGCGACGCCGCCACCCCCGAAGCCGCCGGCGACGATCGCCGGGATGGATCGGTTCATGGCCTTGGCCATCAGGTTGGTCAGGATGGAACCCGAAGCGCCGACGATCATGCCGGCCACGATCATCGCGGTGTTGTTCAGCGCCAGGCCCGCGGCTGCGGCCGAGAGCCCCGTCATGGCGTTCAGCAGCGAGATGACCACGGGCATGTCCGCGCCCCCGATGGGCAGCACCACCATCAGGCCCAGCACACCCGCGGCGGCGAGCAGCCCGATCATCCACCACAGCGGCGCGCCACCGGTGCCGGGATGGGCATGCAGGCCGATGACGACGGCCGCGGCCACCGCCCCGGCCAGCAGCAGCAGGTTGATCGGCTGCTGCGCCCTGCCGAAGCCGATCGGCGATCCGGAGATGATCTCCTGCAGCTTGCCGAAGGCGATGATCGACCCCCAGAACGAGATCGACCCGATGATCGCGGCGAACAGCGAGGCCACCACGATGTGCACGGTCGGCGACTCGCCGTGCTGGAAGGCCGAAAAGCCGCTGGTCTCAATGAATTCCGAGAGCGCGATCAACGCGACCGTGCCACCGCCGACGCCGTTGAAGAACGCCACCAGCTGCGGCATCGCCGTCATCTTGGTGTAGCGGGCCGGGGGGACGCCGAGCACCACGCCCACCACCAGACCGGCGATGATCAGCACCCACTGGTCGGTGTGGCGGATCTTGATCAGGGTCGCCGCCACGGCCAGCGCCATACCCACCGCGGCGATCAGGTTGCCCCGCACTGCCGTCTTGGGTCCGGTCAGGCCCATCAGGCCGTAGATGAAGAGGGCGAAAGAAATGATGTAGAGGCCGATTACCAAGTAATTCATTTGGCCGCCGGCTCCTCACTCGCTGCGGGCAGGGGTTTCTTCTTGCCCTTGAACATGCCGAGCATCCGGTCGGTGACGATGAACCCGCCGATGACGTTCAGCGTGCCGAAGACCACCGCGACGAACAGGATGATCTGCACCGCCAGCGACGGATGCTCGACCGAGCCGAACACCACCAGGGCGCCCAGCACCACGATGCCGTGGATCGCGTTGGTGCCCGACATCAGCGGCGTGTGCAGCGTGTTGGGCACCTTGGAAATGACGGCGAACCCGACGAATCCGGACAGCACCAGGATCGCCAGGTTGGCCAATAGCTCGTCGTACATCTAGGAGTCCCCTCCACTGGTTTGGCGCCGCTCCTCAGCATCGCTGCGTCCCCCTCGCCGCTCCGCGGCTGGGGGCACCCCCACTGCATCGTCGTCAGCGCTGCGCGTCACACATGACTCCGCGACGACCTCGTCGTCGAAGTCGGGGGCCAGCTTGCCGTCGGTGAGCAGCAGGTCCAGCAGGGCGGTGATGTTCTTGCTGTAGAGCTCGCTGGCATGTTCGGGCATGGTCGCCGGCAGGTTCAGGGGCGACGCGATGGTGACGTCGTGCTTGACGACCGTCTGCCCGGGCTCTGTGAGCTCGCAGTTACCCCCGGTCTCTCCGGCCAGGTCCACGACAACGCTGCCCGGCTTCATCGCTTCCACCGCCGCCGCGGTGACCAGACGCGGAGCCGGGCGTCCCGGAACCAGCGCCGTGGTGATCACGACGTCGAATCCGCTGATCGCCTTTTCCAGCGCCTTCTGTTGCTGGGCGCGCTCCTCGTCGGTCAGTTCACGGGCGTAGCCGCCCTCGCCGGAGGCGTCGATTCCGATGTCGAGCCACTGCGCGCCCACCGAGCGCACCTGGTCGGCCACCTCGGGTCGCACGTCGTAACCGGTGGTGCGCGCGCCGAGCCGCTTGGCCGTCGCCAGCGCCTGCAGCCCGGCCACGCCCACGCCGAGCACCAGCACGGTGGCGGGCTTCACGGTGCCGGCCGCGGTCGTCAGCATCGGGAAGAACCGGGTCGACTCCGAGGCCGCCAGCAGCACGGCTTTGTAGCCGGCAACGTTGCCCTGTGACGACAGCGCGTCCATCGCCTGCGCCCGGGAGATCCGCGGGATGGCCTCGAGTGCGAACGCCTGCACGCCGGCCTGTTTCAGGGCCTCGATGGAGTTCTCGGCGTTGCGCGGCGCGAGGAAACCGATGAGCGTCTGGCCACTGCGCAGCTTGGCGACCTCGGCCTGAGTCGGCGGCGCGACCTTGACCACCACGCCGGCGGCCCACGCGTCCCCGATGGTGGCCCCGGCCTCGGTGTAGAGCGCGTCGGGCAACAGGGCCCGTTCACCGGCGCCGGACTCGACCACCACCGCGACGCCGCTGCTCACCAGCGATGCGACCGCCTTCGGCACCAGCGCGACCCGCCGCTCGTCGGCGCCGGATTCGGCGACCACTCCTACCGTCGTCTGCGCATTTGTCATGGCGCGTACATCTACTTTCCGTACTTTTCCGTACTGTCCCTGCCGATGGGCGTGGCGCTGGCTCGGCCGCGCGCTTCGCTACCTTAACCAGGTTTCACCCTGGACGTGTGATCGGCTCCGGGCCACCCGAGGCCGGATACCCGGCCGCCGGCGATCGACCCTCCGGTCGATGGTTCGCCGCCGCGGAGCGATGCAGTAGCGCCCGGACCGTTGTGAGGTCACAAGGCGCCGTTGTTGCCCCCAGCTGCGCTTGCGCCTCTTCGACGCGCCCGGCCGGCTACCAGAGCGGGATGTCGTGACCGTGCTCGGATTCCGGCCGGGGCCCGAAGTAGCGGCGCTGAGATTCGTCGATCGGCACGTCGTTGATGCTGGCTTCGCGGCGGGCCATCAATCCCGAATCGGTGAACTCCCACAGCTCGTTGCCGTAGCTGCGGTACCACTGACCGGACCGGTCGTGGCACTCGTATTGGAACCGCACCGCGATGCGGTTGTCGTGAAAGTCCCAGAGGCTCTTGCGTAGCGAGTAATCGAGCTCGCGCTGCCACTTGCGGGTCAGAAACGCCACGATCTCGTCGCGGCCCACGACGTGTTCGCCGCGATTGCGCCACTGCGAATCGACCGTGTAGGCCAGGCTGACGCGTTGCGGATCGCGGGTGTTCCACGCATCCTCGGCCGCCTGCACTTTTCGAATCGCCGTTTCTTGGGTGAACGGCGGGAACGGGGGGCGGGCTGGCGAACTGTCCATGGCATCCATCGTGCGCGCAGCGCTGTCCGGAAACGAAGCCTCCGCCGCGTGTCTTCACCGTCGATTCAGCGTCGCGCCGGTGACCGGAAACTCGCCCACTCGACACGTGTCCTATCGTGACGGGCATGGACTTCGCGATGTCGGCCAAGGCCACCGACTACCACAAGCGGTTGTCCGACTTCATGACTGAGTTTGTCTTTCCGGCGGAGGCCGCCTACGACAACTACCGCCACGAGGCCGGCGCAGATGATCACACCGTTCCCCCCGTCATCGAGGAACTCAAAACAAAAGCCAAGGAGCGCGGCCTGTGGAACCTGTTCCTGCCGGCCGAATCGGGGTTGACCAACCTCGAGTACGCGCCGCTGGCCGAGCTGACGGGCTGGAGCCTGGAGCTGGCTCCCGAGGCGGTCAACTGCGCGGCGCCGGACACCGGGAACATGGAGACTCTGCACCTGTTCGCCACCGAGGAGCAGCGCAAGCAGTGGCTGGAGCCATTGCTGGCCGGCGAGATCCGCAGCGCCTTCTCAATGACCGAGCCCGCGGTCGCGAGCAGCGATGCGCGCAACATCCAGACGGCCATCGTGCGCGACGGCGCCGACTACGTCATCAACGGGCGTAAGTGGTGGACCTCGGGCGCGGCCGACCCGCGCTGCAAGATCCTGATCGTGATGGGCCGCACCAACCCGGAGGCCGCGAGTCACCAGCAGCAGTCGATGGTGCTGGTGCCGATGGACACCCCCGGCGTGACGGTGGTGCGCTCCACGTCAGTATTCGGCTGGCAGGACCAGCACGGGCACTGCGAGATCAGCTACGACAACGTCCGAGTGCCGGTGACGAACCTGCTCGGCGAAGAGGGCGGCGGCTTCGCCATCGCCCAGGCCCGGCTGGGGCCAGGCCGCATCCATCACTGCATGCGCGCTCTCGGCGGGGCCGAACGTGCGCTGGCCCTGATGGTGCACCGTGCGAACAACCGCATCGCGTTCGGCCGACCCCTGGCCGACCAGGGTCTGGTGCAGCAGGCAATAGCCAAGTCCCGCAACGAGATCGACCAGGCAAGGCTGCTCTGCGAGAAGGCGGCGTGGACCATCGACCAGCACGGCAACAAGGCCGCCCACTTACTGGTCTCGCAGATTAAGGCGGTAGCGCCTCAGGTGGCGTGCGACGTCATCGACCGCGCGATCCAGGTGCACGGCGCCGCCGGCGTCAGCGACGACACGGTGCTGGCCCGCCTGTACGGCTGGCACCGCGCCATGCGGATCTTCGACGGGCCCGACGAGGTGCACATGCGCACCATCGCGCGCGGCGAGATCGGCCGCGAGCAGTCCGCGTTCGCCGCGGCGGTGACCGGGGAATGACTGAGGCGTTGCGGGAGCTCTCGGGCGCGTGGAACTTTCGCGATGTCGCCGACGGCACGCCCGCGCTCCGGCCCGGGCGACTGTTCCGGTCCGGTGAGCTGAGCCGGCTCGACGACGCCGGACGCGCGACGCTGCGCGAGTTGGGCATCACCGATGTCGCCGATCTGCGCGCGAACCAGGAAGTCGCCCGGCGCGGTCCGGGGCTGGTTCCCAACGGCATCGAGATTCACCGGCTCCCCCTCCCCGATCTCGGCGACGATCAGACCAGCGAGGACGATGCGCCGCACGAAACCGCGTTTCGGCGCCTGTTCGAGGGCGATGCGAGCCAGTCCGACGAAGAGGTCAACGAGGCCGCCATCCGGCACATGATCGACGAGTACCGGCAATTCCCGACCCGAAACGGGGCGCAACGCGCTGTGCGGCAAGTCTTCTCGATGCTGGCCGCCGGGCGCTCGGTGCTCACGCACTGCTTCGCGGGCAAGGACCGCACCGGTTTCGTGATCGCCACAGTGCTGGAGGTGCTCGACGTCGATCGCGACACCATCGTCGCCGACTACCTGCGCAGCAACGCCGCGGTACCCCAACTGCGCGACCACATCTACGAGATGATCCAGAAACGGTCCGACGTCGAATTGACCCCGGAGGTGGTCACTTTCACCAAGGCCAGGCTTGCCGATGGAGTGCTCGGCGTACGTGCGGAGTACCTGGACGCCGCGCGCCACACCATCGATCAGGAGTTCGGGTCGCTGCAGGCGTATCTGCGCGAAGCCGGTGTCACCCGAAATCAGGTGGACCGGCTCCGCGCAGAGCTGCTGGCCTGAGTCTTCGGCTTACCCCAGCTTGAAGTCGGCCTGCTTTGCCGCGGACAGATCGGTGATCTCGCCCCACTGCGAGGCGATGTCCTCCACCGACGGCGGCTTGTCGTAATTGACGCCCTGGTTCTGGAACAGCGCGACACGCTGCACCTTGCCGCCACCGACCACGAAAACCGAAGCGCTGTTGGGGTTTTCCTCGGTGCACAGGTAGGCCACCACCGGAGCGACGTACTCGGGCGTCAGCTTCTCGAGAACTTCCTTCGGCAGGATGTCTTCGGTCATCCGGGTCGCCGCGATCGGGGCGACCGCGT
>NZ_LZMB01000546.1 GCF_001673555.1 Mycobacterium sp. 1165178.9
CTGGTCACCGGAGTGGGTGCGGCATTGGGCAAGGGCGCACCGGTGATCGTCGTCGGTCACGTGCACACCAGCGAATACGAGGATCGCGACGGCAACCGCCGCTCCTCGGTGGAGATGCGGGCAACCGCGGTCGGGCCGGACCTGTCCCGCGTCATCGTGCGCATCGAAAAGCCCGGCTACACCGGTCCCCGTGCCGGGCAGGACGGGGAGGCTCCGGGAACTCGCGGCGACGCCGTCGACGTTGGTAGCGAGGACCACCAGGGCGCTGACGATCCGGCATGCAGAGGCGACGCGACCACCGAGGAGGCCGCGCTTTCCGTTCCCGCCTGAGCCTCGGCTCGGGCGCGGGGCTCCGGCTGCCGGGCGATGCCTAGGATGGTCCGCGAGATCACTTCGCAAATCAGAAAGGCATAACCGCGGCATGGCTGAGTTCATCTACACGATGAAAAAGGTCCGCAAGGCGCACGGCGACAAGGTGATCCTGGACGACGTCACGTTGAGCTTCTATCCAGGCGCCAAGATCGGTGTCGTTGGGCCCAACGGCGCCGGGAAGTCGAGCGTCTTGCGGATCATGGCGGGCCTGGACAAGCCGAACAACGGTGATGCCTTCTTGGCCAACGATGCGACCGTCGGCATCCTGCTGCAGGAGCCCCCGCTGAACGAGGAGAAGACCGTTCGCGGGAACGTCGAAGAGGGCCTGGGCGAGATCAAGGTCAAGCTCGACCGCTTCAACGAGGTCGCCGAGTTGATGGCCACCGACTACTCCGATGAGTTGATGGAGGAGATGGGCCGGCTGCAGGAGGAGCTCGACCACGCCGACGCGTGGGACCTCGATTCGCAGCTGGAGCAGGCCATGGACGCGTTGCGCTGCCCCCCGCCCGACGAGCCGGTGACGAACCTGTCCGGTGGTGAACGTCGCCGCGTCGCGCTGTGCAAACTGCTGCTGTCCAAGCCCGACCTGCTGCTGCTCGACGAGCCCACCAACCACCTGGACGCCGAGAGCGTGCAGTGGCTCGAGCAGCACCTCGCCTCTTACGCGGGGGCGATCCTGGCCGTCACCCACGACCGGTACTTCCTGGACAACGTCGCCGAATGGATCCTGGAACTTGACCGCGGCCGCGCCTACCCGTACGAGGGCAACTACTCGACCTACCTGGAGAAGAAGGCCGAGCGGTTGGCGGTGCAGGGACGCAAGGACGCCAAGCTGCAGAAGCGGTTGACGGAGGAGCTGGCGTGGGTGCGCTCCGGGGCCAAGGCGCGTCAGGCCAAGAGCAAGGCACGGCTGCAGCGCTACGAGGAGATGGCCGCCGAGGCCGAGAAGACACGCAAGCTCGACTTCGAGGAGATCCAGATCCCGGTCGGTCCCCGGCTGGGCAACGTCGTGGTCGAGGTCGATCACCTCGACAAGGGCTACGACGGCCGCACTCTCATCAAGGACCTTTCCTTCACGTTGCCGCGCAACGGCATCGTCGGCGTCATCGGCCCCAACGGTGTCGGTAAGACCACGCTGTTCAAAACCATCGTCGGCCTCGAGCAGCCGGACAGCGGCACGGTCAAGGTCGGCGAGACCGTCAAGCTCAGCTACGTCGACCAGACTCGCGCCGGCATCGATCCCAAGAAGACGGTGTGGGAAGTCGTCTCCGACGGGCTGGATCACATCGTCGTCGGCCAGACCGAGGTGCCGTCGCGGGCGTACGTGTCGGCGTTCGGGTTCAAGGGCCCAGACCAGCAGAAGCCTGCCGGCGTGCTCTCCGGTGGCGAGCGCAACAGGCTCAACCTCGCGCTGACGCTCAAGCAGGGTGGAAACCTCATCCTGCTCGACGAGCCCACCAACGACCTTGACGTCGAAACGCTGAGTTCCTTGGAGAACGCCCTCGAGCAATTCCCCGGCTGCGCGGTGGTGATTTCGCACGACCGATGGTTCCTTGACCGCACCTGCACGCACATCCTGGCCTGGGAGGGTGACGACGACAACGAGGCCAAGTGGTTCTGGTTCGAGGGCAACTTCGGCGCCTACGAGGAGAACAAAATCGAGCGGCTCGGAGCCGAAGCGGCACGGCCGCACAGAGTGACCCACCGCAAGCTCACGCGCGACTAGTGTCAGCTCTGCCCCGCATTGCCACGGAACGGGGCGATTGAGCGCACTGCAACCGTTGCCAGTTGGGAGCTATCGGCATGACGATCGATCCCGGAGCCAAACAAGGTCTCGAGCCGTGGACCACCTTCACCGAGCAGCAGGACATTCCTGAGTGGATCTCGAAAGCCTACGTAGAGAGCTATCGAGGCCCGCATGGCGACGACTCGGCGGGCGCGGAAACCAGGCCCTTCGACCTGACCGTGCCGGCGGCGATCGTGACCCCGGCCATGCTGAGCGCGCACTATCGCCTAGGCCTGCACCGGCCTGACGGCGCGAGCCGCGTCGCGGTGTACTCCGCAGAAGATCCCGCCGGTTTCGGGCCCGCCCTGCAGGTCGTCACCGATCACGGCGGCATGCTGATGGACTCCGTCACCGTGCTGCTGCACCGGCTCGGCGTCCCGTACACGGCCATCATGACGCCGGTGTTCGACGTGAAGCGCGGCCCCGAGGGTGAGCTGCTGCGGGTCGAGGCGAAAGCGGAAGGCGCATCGCAATACGCCGGCGAGGCGTGGATACACGTGCAGCTGCTGCCGTCGGTCGACAGCAAGGGCCTCACCGAGGTCGAACGGCTGCTGCCCAAGGTGCTGGCCGACGTTCAACAGGTCGCCAGCGACGCGTCGAGTCTGATCGCCGCGCTGGACGATCTGGCCGCCCAGGTCGAGGCCAACGCCGACGATCACTTCTCGGCGCCGGACCGCGACGACGTCGCGGCGCTGCTGCGTTGGCTGGTCAACGGAAACTTTCTCCTGCTCGGCTATCAGCGTTGCCACGTCCACGGCGGGCAGGTCTCCGGCGACGGGACACCCGGCCTCGGCGTACTGCGCACCCGCACCGGTTCGCGCCCCCGGCTCACCGACGACGACAGATTGCTGGTGTTGGCGCAGTCCGTGGTTGGCAGCTATCTGCGCTACGGTGCCTACCCGTATGCCATCGCGGTTCGCGAATATGAAGACGACGCCGTGATCGAGCATCGCTTCGTCGGGCTGTTCACCGTGGCCGCGATGAACGCCGACGTCCTTGAGATTCCGACGATTTCGCGCCGTGTCCGCGAAGCGCTGGCCATGGCCGACAGCGACCCGATACACCCGGGCCAGCTGCTGCTCGACGTCATCCAGACCGTTCCCCGCTCGGAGCTGTTCACGCTCAGCGCCGAACGACTGCTGGCGATGGCCAAGGCGGTGGTGGATCTGGGACCGCAACGAAACGCGTTGCTGTTTCTGCGCGCCGACCGCCTGCAGTATTTCGTCTCCTGCCTGGTGTATCTGCCCCGCGACCGCTACACCACGGCGGTGCGGCTGCAGATCGAAGACATCCTGGTGCACGAATTCGGCGGCACTCGACTGGAGTTCACCGCGCGGGTCAGCGAATCACCGTGGGCCCTAATGCATTTCATGGTTCGGTTGCCTTCCGATGCGCCGCCCGGCGGGGCGCCGGTCGACGTCTCCGAAGAAAATCGGATCCGCATTCAGGCGCTGCTGAGCGAAGCCGCACGAACCTGGACCGACCGGCTGGTCGCCGCCGCCGCGGAAGGCTCGGTGGGGCATGCCGAAGCCGAGTACTACGCGGCCGCCTTCCCCGAGGTCTACAAGCAGGCCGTCACCCCGGCCGACGCCATCGACCACATCGCCATCATCAATGAGCTGCAGGACAACTCGGTCAAGCTGGTGTTCACCGAAGCCGGCGACGGCACCGCGCAGCTGACCTGGTTCATGGGCGGACGCACCGCCTCGCTGAGCCAGCTGCTGCCGATGCTGCAGAGCATGGGCGTGGTGGTGCTCGAGGAGCGTCCCTTCACGGTCAACCGCGCCGACGGGCTGCCGGTGTGGATCTATCAGTTCAAGATCTCACCGCACCCCACCATTCGGCTGGCCTCGACACAACCCGAGCGCGACGCGATGGCGGAGCGGTTCGCAGACGCGGTCACCGCGATCTGGCAGGGCCGACTCGAGATTGACCGGTTCAACGAGTTGGTCATGCGCGCGGGCCTGCAATGGCAGCAGGTCGTGCTGTTGCGGGCCTACGCAAAGTATCTGCGGCAGGCGAACTTTCCCTACAGCCAGTCCCACATCGAGTCGGTGCTCAACGAACACCCCTCGACCGCACGATCGCTGGTCGCGCTATTCGAGGCGCTGTTCGACCCCAGCCCCGATTCGTCGGCGAACCGCGATGCCCAGGCCGTCGCCGGGGCGGTCGCGGCCGACATCGACGCGCTGGTGGGCCTGGACACCGACCGCATCCTGCGGGCCTTCGCATCGCTGGTGCAGGCTACGTTGCGCACCAATTACTTTGTCAGAAGGGAGGGTTCGGCCCGGGCCCGCAACGTGCTGGCGATCAAGCTGGACGCCCAGCTGGTTGATGAGCTACCGCTGCCGCGCCCGAAATACGAGATCTTCGTCTACTCGCCCCGGGTCGAAGGAGTGCACCTGCGGTTCGGACCGGTGGCCCGCGGTGGCCTGCGCTGGTCGGACCGTCGAGACGACTTTCGCACCGAGATCCTCGGCCTGGTCAAGGCGCAAGCGGTCAAGAACGCCGTCATCGTGCCGGTGGGC
>NZ_LZMB01000547.1 GCF_001673555.1 Mycobacterium sp. 1165178.9
CGCCGCCGAAGCGACCGCCACGATCGACGTTGCCGACCCGGCGCCACCCGCCAAGCCCGCCGCGCCCGCAGCCAGAGACGCGCCGAAGGCGCCCTACTGGTCCGAGCCCGAGCCGCGCTGGCCCAAGTCACCGCCGCAGCCCAAGCGCGCGGCGGGGCCCGAGCGCAGCGAATACCCGCGGCCGTTACCCGGCCGGGCGGGCGCGGCGGCCAATGGCACCGGGCAGTCGGGTTCGGGGGCCGAGGAGATGAGCTTCGACCCGATGGACCACTACGCCGATGTCCCGGTGGACGTCATGGACTCCGAGGTGCGCGAGGCCGAACCGGCGCAGGAGGACTCCGCGTACGTGCGCTCCTTTCTGCGGTCCGGGGATTCCGACGATGACGAGAACGGATCCGGACCGCTGTCCGCCGGAGTGCTCCACGACGAACACCTCGACATCGAGGACCGGCACGCGGACGCGGACCCCGACGCCCACCTCGAGCGGGGCAGATTCGACGCGGTGTGGCGCGGCGGCCTGGTCGTGCTGCAGTCGATGCTGGCGGTCGCGTTCGGCGGCGTCGTATCCGGGCTCGTCGTCGTCATCGCGGATGACGGGGAGGTCGCCGGTCAGTTCGGCGACGGTCA
>NZ_LZMB01000548.1 GCF_001673555.1 Mycobacterium sp. 1165178.9
CCGGTGTCGATGTGACCGTGTTCGAAACCACCGAAGCCCTTATCACGGCGGGACGCAACCGCATCGTGAAGTCGCTGGAGCGCGGCGTGAGTGCCGGCAAGGTGACCGAGCGGGAACGCGACCGGGCGCTGAGCAAGCTCACCTTCACCACCGACCTGAAGGACCTCGCCGACCGCCAACTGGTCATCGAGGCGATCATCGAGGACGACGCCGTCAAGGCGCAGGTCTTCGCCGAGCTCGACCGGGTCATCACCGACCCCGACGCGGTTCTGGCGTCCAACACCTCAAGCATCCCGATCATGAAGATCGCGGCAGCCACCAAGAACCCGCAACGCGTGCTGGGCCTGCACTTCTTCAACCCCGTCCCGGTGCTGCCCTTGGTCGAGTTGGTCAGCACCCTGGTCACCGACGACGCCGCCGCCGCGCGCAC
The DNA here is from genome assembly GCF_001673555.1 of Mycobacterium sp. 1165178.9. Lineage (GTDB taxonomy): Bacteria > Actinomycetota > Actinomycetes > Mycobacteriales > Mycobacteriaceae > Mycobacterium. The sequence goes on from NZ_LZMB01000548.1 coordinate 431, forward strand.
CGAGGAATTCGCGAGCGCAGTGCTGGGCAAGCAGGTCGTACGCTGCTCCGACCGGTCGGGTTTCGTGGTGAACGCGCTGCTGGTGCCCTACCTGCTGTCGGCAATCCGCATGGTGGAGGCCGGTTTTGCCACCGTCGAAGATGTCGACAAGGCCGTGGTGGCCGGGCTGTCGCACCCGATGGGTCCGCTGCGGTTATCCGACCTCGTCGGTCTGGACACTCTGAAGCTGATCGCGGACAAGATGTTCGAGGAGTTCAAGGAACCGCACTACGGGCCGCCGCCGCTGTTGCTGCGCATGGTGGAGGCCGGCCGACTCGGCAAGAAGACGGGCCAGGGCTTCTATACCTACTGACGCCAGGCACGCCTTTCGCTTTTGGCATCGATTTCGTTTGTTGGATAGTATCCACGCGATCCAATCGACGAGAGGTCCGCACCGAACATGACTGGACTGGAACCCTATTACGAAGAGTCGCAGTCCATCTACGACGTCTCGGACGAATTCTTCGCGTTGTTCCTAGACGCCACCATGGGTTACACCTGCGC
>NZ_LZMB01000549.1 GCF_001673555.1 Mycobacterium sp. 1165178.9
AACGCTAACGAGCCCCACCCAGCGCCGCCTAGCCGCGGCACGCGACGATTCGGCCGGATTGCGCAGGTTATCCGCCGCTGGTGATCGCTGCGGCGTACGCTCGACACTGGCATCGGCGGCGTCGCGGCGGGTAGCTTGCCGAGGCGACGGTGCCGCGGAAGGGAAGTCTGACCGAGTGATCGCCCCGCGGACAGCCGGCGTTTCGGACACCGGCGGATAAACGACGACGACATCGCTTGACGACTTCGCCGTGCTGTGCTGCCAGGAACCCCACCTCGAGCTGCGAGGTAATGCAGACACGTTCTCGCTCACTCAGCGCACGGGTCGGATGGGATCTATCGCCTTCAGCGAATTCGTCACAGCCGCAGACGTATTCATGGATTCCGGTGATCATTGCAGCGGATATCGCATCAATGTGGTGCAGTCGGGCCGCCTTAAATCCATCCACAGTAAGCTGTCGCTGTGCGCCGGTGCCGGCACTGTCGCCGTGTATCAGCCGGACGGCTACGGCGCAGCGCATTGGACGGCGGACAGCCGGATGTTGGGCGTAAAGATCGACCGCGCCGCTGTCGACGACGCTCTCAGTGAGGCACTCGGTCGATCCTTGAAGTCACAAGTGGACTTCACACCCGTCACGCCCGTTGCTGCCGCGCCGACTCGGAGCTGGGTCAACATGCTGATGCTGTTCGCGGACCAATTTTCCCGGCCCGACAGCCTGTTGCGCCAACCGTTGGTCGCAGGTCCGTATGTCGACAGCCTGGTGCGCGGATTCTTACTGGCCATCGATCACCGCATCGCGAAGCCGTAGCGACCGGCGCCGGGCAGGCCCCGCCCCGGGCCATCCGCGCGGCAATCGACATCATCGAAGATGAGGCCCACCTGCCCACGACGGTCTCCTCGCTTGCGGCACGCAGCCACGTCAGTGTCCGTTCCCTCCAAGAGGGCTTCCGCAGCTATCTGGGTATGTCGCCGATGGCGTACTTGCGCGACGTCCGACTGCGCCGAGCCCACCAGACTCTGCGGGAGTCCGACCCATCGGAGGTCACGGTGTCCTCCGTCGCGTACCGGTGGGGCTTCACCAATCTCGGCCGGTTCGCTACCGCACACGCAAACCGGTACGGCGAGACGCCCTCGGCGACCCTGCACCGGATGGCATGTCGGCGCTAGGCGCAATCTGGCCCGATCAGTGCGCCTTTCGGCTGGCCGCCACGCAGCCGCCGCATTAGCTTCAAAGCCATGCCTGACCGCGGAACGCCCTTGCTCAGAATGGGTTTCCTCACCATCGGCCGATTTGATAACGCCGATCCGGGACCCGGCCACGAGGAGACACTGCGAATGATCGAGCGGGCCGAGGCCCTGGGCTTCGACAGTGTTTGGGTGCGACAGCGGCATCTGCAACCGGGCATCTCCTCACCCGTGGCACTGTTGGCCGCCGCCAGCCAGCGCACCCGCCGAATCGAGTTGGGTACCGCGGTGATCCCGCTCGGCCTGGAGAACCCACTGCGATTGGCCGAAGATCTGGCCACCGTCGACATCCTGTCCCGTGGACGACTCAATCCCGGCGTCTCGGTGGGCATGCCACTCCTGTATGAACACTTCAAAGCGGCGCTGTATCCGGAGACCCACGAGATGGAGAACTTCACGAAGGCACGGGTGGCGCGATTGCTGGCGTGCCTGCGCGGTGATCCAGTCAGCGATTTCGAGGGAAATTTGGGCCACGACAAGTTCTTCCGCCGAGTCCAGCCTCATTCGCCCGGCCTGGCCGGCCGGGTGTGGTACGGCGGGGGGATGCAGTCCGCAGTGTGGGCCGGGCTTAACGGCCTCAACTACCTCACCGCCAATCTGGTCAGCAGCGAAGGCGCCCAATCGCTTGACTTCGCCACGATCCAGGCTAAGCACATCGACGCGTTCCGCGCACACCATCCCAGCCCCGAAACCGCCCGTGTTTCACAGTCATTGGTGGTGATCCCGACCGATTCCGCGTCGGCGAGACAGGTCGAACGGTACCGTGCCTACGTCAAACGCCGCATCGGCACCGGGCAACCTACGGGCCCGCGCGGCATGATCGCCTCGCCCGACTTCGTAGGTACATCCGAGGAACTCGCCGAGGTACTCCACGCCCACGACGGCTTTCAGCGCGTCGACGAGGTGGCCGTCGCATTGCCACACGGATTTCAGGAAGACGATCACGTGCAGATCGTCACCGACCTGGCCGAGAATCTGGGGCCGAAGCTGGGGTGGACTCCGGTTCAGTCGCATCATCGGCTACCGCGCTTACAGCACAGCGCCACTCGGGGACCGGGTGATCGGGAAAGGACCGTCAGTGCAAAATAGCCTCACGTCGAGCCCCCATGCATATCGGCGTCTTTTCGGTGAATCCGGAGCGGAGCTTTCCGAACCGGAATGGATCGCTGCGATGAATACTGCTCTGCCCCCGCAACTTTCAGCTCTGAACGCCCGATTTGAGACAGGGTCACGCTTGCAAAAGTCCCTTACGATGTCGTTTGATCCTGGGCCTGAACGCTTCACGGCATTCAAGACTCTCAGCGGTGGCTCCATCGCCGAGATGCTGGATCAAGCGGCGACGCACTGCGGCACCCTGGTGACGGGCCATGGTTTCCCAACGCTGACGATGACCGTCAACTACTTGCGCGCAGGGACGGGAAGCCTGTTTGTTGTCACCGCTCGCGTGCTGTCGCTGACCAGGACATCAGCGGTGCTCAGGGCGGACTTGGCGGACAAGCCAGGAAGGTCGGTCGCCTCGGCTTCCGTTGTTGCCCAGTTGAGGGATATCAGTCGGTACGTGTGAGTCGCCTGATCGACTAGGCACTGCGGCGCAACGTCTGCAGCGGCGGCTCGCGGTAGCGAGCGGTGTGTGCGGCAGCGAACCTACCGAGATTGCTGAAGCCCCAGCGGTAAGCGACTGAGGCGACGGTGGCGGTGGACGGGTCGGACTCGAGCAAGTTCTGGTGGGCTCGGCGCAGCCGGACCTCGCGCAGGTAGGCCATCGGCGTGGTGCCCAGGTGGCGCTGGAAGCCCTGCTGCAGCGAGCGGACGCTGATACAGATGCGTGCGGCCAGCGTCGAGACCGTCCACGGCCGGTCCGGTTCGGCCTCGATGACCTCGATTGCCGCGCCGATGATGCGCGGCGGAGGCTCGGGCGCCTCCCCCTCCAGGGCCGTGCGAAAGGGGTGGTCCGTGGCCAGCAGGAGACCGCGGACCACGCTATCGGCGAACGGCATCCCGACCATCGGCTCATGCAGGAGGCTGTGGGGCCGAAACAGGTGCTCGGTGAACACCGATACCATGGCGATCCAGCTGCGGACGGCTTGAGCCGTCGCCGACATGACGGGTTCGAACTCGATTTGCGAGGTCACCGGGCGCCCCAGCGCATCGGCGAGAGCGTCTTCGATGGCATGACGATCGATCATCACCGCCAGCAGGCGGCCGACGTAACCGTCCATGCCCGCGCTGCCCTCGGGGCGATAGACCGCAACTGAGCCAGGCTCCGCGGCGAGAGACAGACCGTTATCGGTCGCGGCCGAGGGCGCAGCGACCGGCACAGTGACGTGGTAATGGGGACGCAGCTCACCGCCGTTCACCCAGACATTGTCGTGAAAATCCGCGTCCAGCACGGTGATTGGGCCCAACCGACGCATACGGTGCGTGAATGAAAAAGAGTTCGTGCCGCCGAGTGGCCCGATCTCGGGCCACCAGTACGCCGATGACTGCATCTGGCTCTTGCGTAACTCGGCGAAGGCGTCCAACGACCGCACCGAAACCCACGCGTTGTCGGCTACCGGCACCGCGGCAGCTGCTGTCTGGTGTGCCATGGCGTGACTCTCTTTCGGCACGGCTACGCAGTTCTGTGGATCACCAGATCCGTTGCGCGACGATGGACCACTCGGCGGCGCAACGTCTGGGTAGGAGTCTCACGATAGCGAGCGGCGTGCGCAGCGGCAAACCTGCCGAGGTTGCTGAAGCCCCACCGGTAGGCGACCGAAGCCACGGTGACCATCGACGGGTCGGACGTCAGCAAGGTCTCGTGCGCCCGGCGCAGTCGAACCTCGCGCAGGTATGCCATCGGGGTGGTGTCCAGGTGGCGCTGGAAACCTTGCTGCAACGTACGGACACTTATGTGGCTACGGGCGGCGATCGAGGACAACGTCAAAGGCAAGTGTGCTTCCTCTTCGATGATGTCGACGGCGTGACGAATCGCCCGCGGTGCCGTCCGCCGTTCGTCTCGGATCAGGGCGTCGAGGTGCGGATGCTCGGCGGCGAGCAAGAACCCGCGGACCAGGCCGTCGACGAATGGCAGCCCGACCAGCGGCTGGTTCAGCACGCTGTCGGGCCGGAAAAACTGGTCCTTGAACGACACCAGCATGTTTATCCAACTTTGCGTCGGCGCCGCATCGGTCGGCAGGAGGGGGGTGAAGTCGACCTGAGACGTCACCTGCCGGCCGAGCGCGTCGCTGAGAGCATCATCGACTGCGGGGCGGTCGATCTTGAAACAGACGAGTCTGCTTCCCGCATCCCATTGCCCTTTGCCGAGACCCTCCGGCGTGAACACGGCAGCACTGCCCGGACCGCCGACGACGGAGTGGCCCCTGTGTTCAACTTCCGTGCGGCCCGCTTGCACGACGATCACGCGATAGGCGCCGCATACCTGGCCGCCATCCATGGGCAAGTCGGATCCAACGTCGATTTCGGACAATGTGACCGGGCCCATCCGTGCCACGCGCTGGGTGAGCGAGAACGAATCGGGATCGGCCAACAATCGAAGGTGTGGCTGGCCGCAGCAGACCCGGGCAAAATCATCGAACTCCTTTGCCGGTGTCCATATGTGCGCTCGCGGCGCGTCGGCCGTCGGCCCTTCCGTCTCCTGTTCGTCCTTGCCCATCGTGCGCGGGTCCCTCCTCGACACCTGCGCACGCGACGCTAGCGCCGCCGACTTTGCTGCGCTACGCCGCCGGCGGAAGTCTGCGCGATCTGTCCAGAGGCGTACGCAAACTGGCCAGGGCTGCCCGAGGGTGGACGCGTCACGGCAGTCGTGTCGGACCGGCTGGCGTCACGCTAGCGTTTGGTTGCCTTGAGCCCGTAGACAACCGGGAATCGCGGTTCGCTTTCCGGCATAGTCCACCAGCCGTTGTCGGTTCGAACCATCTGCGGCCAGCGCCGCCAGGGAAGCAGGCATGCCTCGGTGAGGCTCTCGATGGCGAACCCGGTTCGCGCCAGGGCGGTGATGACTTCCCCTAAGCCGTGTGGCCACTCGTAGTGCAGGGTGTCGCGGGTCAGGCCCGGGCCATCTGTATAGCTGTGGCTGCTGTCGCGTTCGACTGATCCACGGCCGCCAAGGTAGTCGTGCTGGATCACCAAATCATTAGCGGTGCCGGTCTTCTGAGTGGGGCCGAGCGCGTTGAGCAGCGGGTGAAATTCCACGAGGTACAAAAAGCCGGCGGGCTTGAGCAGCCGCCCAATGGTGCGCGCCCACCCGTCCAAATCGGGCAGGTAGCACAGCGCACCCTTCCCCGTGTAGGCGATGTCGAAGCGTTCCGCTCCTAACGCTTCTTGAGCCTCGTAGACATCAGCGCACACGTAATCGATCGTCAGGCCCGCCTCCCGAGCGATCCGCCGCGCCTCCTGCACGGAGACATTCGAGAAGTCCAGTCCGGTGGTGTGCGCACCTTTGAGGGCGAAAGCCATCGTCTCGACGCCCAAGTGACATTGCAAGTGCAGGACTTCGCGGCCGTCGAGCCGGCTGAGGTCGCGCCACTCGAAAGGCGCGAACCAGCTCATCGGATCTCGGTCACCGACCCCATAGAAGTCGCTGGCCACATGGATTGGCGCCCGAGCGTCCCAATTACGGCTGTTAGCAATCATTTTGGCCCGAGTCTCGTCGTCCAACACTAGCGGCTCCGTCCTGCGTGCTCGTCGACAACGATAAGTGTCAATGGCGTCGGCGCGACGTGCCGCCTCGGAAGGTTTACGCACCCCGTCCGATGCCGCGCGTAATCCGGTTAGGCGCGGCCGCCGGGACAGCGTCGCACGCCAAGCCCGCCCGCCTGCGGCCCTAAGCCGAACCCATCATGCTGAGCGACGACGGCACCGGCCCGCACTTCGCGACGAAGCCGGCGAACTAGCCCGGCAGCACGGGGGCCGCCCCGGGCACCGTCAGCCCGGGCACGTCCGACCAACCCTGCTGACCGTCGGCCGATGGCGAATACTGCAGCACCCCTTGCGGACCCGCGACGTAGGCCGTCGACGGGTTGGCGACCACCGTCGTCACCGGCATCTGTAAACCGTGCGGCGGCGCGTCGGAATTCACCCCGTCGATGTTCACGTAGGACACCGGATGGCTGGCGTCGGTACGCGTCACCACAAGGTCGTCACCGGTGCGCCACGACAGCGACACCACCGAATTGCCCAACCCGAAGCCGAGCCGGCGGGGGAAGGTCAGGGCGTACTGCCCGGCCTGGGTCTGCTCGACGCTGGCGAGGATCACCTGGCCACCGATCACCATCGCGGCGCGGGTGCTGTCGCGGGACAGCTGCAGGTCGGTGATCGGTCCCGGGAACCGGGTGGCCACCGCCACCGAATCCACCGGAAGGCGCGCGGGTTGCCCGGAGGCCGGCTCCTGAATCGCCCGCAACACGTTGTTGCCGTCGACCACCACCCAGACGACGTCGTCGAGCGACCAGGTCGGCCGCGACAGGGTGTGCCCGTCGGCGGACTGCACCGCCTCCTGGCCGAGATCGCCGATCCACAAGGACGCGGCCATGTCCGGGGCACCGCGATGCAGTGTCACCACCGACGCCACCTGCCTGCCGCTGCGCGACAACGCCGCGCCGGTCTGGTCGCCCATGCGGCCGAACGCGCCGGCCACCATCGTGGTGTGCTGGCCGTCCAGCGACACCAGTGAGCCGTTCACCAGGGCATGCAGCCCCGCGCCCGCGCCGTCGGCCGCGCCGGGATCGGTGGCCGCGACGTCGGAGGTGGTCCACCCGTCGCGGAACCGGTCGTCCAGCGGAGCGCCGTCAGCGCTGATCACATACGGCCCCCGGATGTCGGCCCTGGCCAGCGTCCAAATGATCTGTGCCGCAAGCAATTGCCGGCTGTGCGGATCGGTGGTGGACAGCTTCTCGAGATCGACGCGCGCACCGCCGTAACCGCGCCCGATGCCGTTCTTGCCGCCGTCTGCCCGGGTCACCGGCCCGCGCAGCCGCAGCGGCGGTGCGAGCAGATTGCGGACGGTATGCGCCATCTCGGGCCGCGGTCCGGCGATCAGCTTGGAGATCAGCTCGGTGGCCAATTGGTCGTGATCGGGCACCGCGACGTAGCGCGGGTCGGGGACCACCGTCTTGCCGGTCGGGTCGTCGAAGTACAGCGTGTTGCGCTTATAGGTGGACTGAAACTGCTGCCAATCCAGGAACACTCCATTGGGCAACCGGTCGATACGCCAACCGCCGGAGGTCTTGACCAATTCGATCGGTCCGGGGTCGGGCAGCACTCCCTCGGCGGTTTCGAACACCCCCACGTCGGACAGCGAACCCAGGATGTCCGCTCGCATGGTCGCCGAAACACGTTCGGCCGCACGCGTTTCGACGAACACCACATGGTCGATCAGCAGCGCGCTACCGGCATCGTCCCACGCGTTGGACGCCGACTGGGTGAGGAATTGCCGCGCAGCAAGATGCCGGTTCGCGGGATCGGCTGTGGCCTTGAAGAATTCGCGCAGCAGCACGTCGGGGTCCATGCCCGGGGTCGGCTTGGGCAGGTTCGACGGCGCGGGCCGCTCGACGGTGCCGATGGCTTGGGGCGCCGACGAGCTGGGCACCCCGGCGCAACCGGCGAGCAGCATGGCCAGCATCAGCAGGCTCAACAACCGCCGCATCACAGTGTCCTCTCGGCCGGCTCTCGTTGCCGCGTACGGTCTTTCGCGTGCTGAGGGCCCGTGGGCGTGGGTTGCGGGATCGGCTTCATGGGCAGCGGGCTGGTGGTGACCTTGTGGCCGCGAACCAGCGGCAGCGTCAGCCGGAAGCACGAGCCGTCACCCGGTTCGCCCCACGCCTCCAGCCTGCCCTGGTGCAGGCGCGCGTCCTCGATGCTGATCGCCAGGCCGAGCCCGGTGCCGCCGGATCGGCGCACCCGCGAGGGGTCGGCCCGCCAGAACCGGCTGAACACCAGCTTCTCCTCGCCCGGTCGCAGCCCGACCCCGTAGTCGCGGACGGTGACGGCAACCGTGTCCTCGTCGGCGGCCATCCGGATCTTGACCGGCTTGTGCTCGGCGTGGTCGATGGCGTTGGCGATCAGGTTGCGCAGGATGCGCTCCACTCGGCGCGTATCGACCTCGGCGATCACCTCTTCGGTCGGCAGATTCACTTTCAGTTCGATGCCCGCGTCTTCGGCCAGATGCCCCACGTTGCTCAGCGCGCTCTGCACGGTGGTGCGCAGGTCGACGGCCTCGACGGACAGCTCGGCCACACCGGCGTCGTGCCGGGAGATTTCGAGCAGGTCGTTGAGCAGCGACTCGAACCGGTCCAGCTCGTTGACCATCAGCTCGGTAGAGCGCGCCAGCGTCGGGTCCAGGTCGGCGCTGTGGTCATAGATCAGGTCGGCGGCCATCCGCACCGTGGTCAGCGGGGTGCGCAGCTCGTGGCTCACGTCGGATGTGAAGCGGCGCTGCAGATTACCGAACTCCTCCAGCTGGGTGATCTGACGCGACAGGCTCTCGGCCATGTCGTTGAACGACATCGCCAGCCGCGCCATGTCGTCCTCACCGCGCACCGGCATGCGTTCGGACAGATGGCCTTCGGCGAATCGTTCCGCGATGCGCGACGCCGACCGCACCGGCACCACCACCTGACGCGACACCAGCAGAGCGATCCCGGCCAGCAGCACCAGCAGCACCGCGCCGCCGGTGATCATGGTGCCGCGCACCAGCTGGATGGTGGCCTGCTCGTTCTTCAGCGGGAAGATCAGGTACAACTCCAGGTTGGCCACCTGGGACGACGCCGGCGTACCGACGATCAGCGCCGGTCCGGAGAACCCGTCGGTGTGCACGACGGCGTACTGATAGGCCGCCTGCCCGGCCTTGACGAAGCCGCGCAGGGAACCGGGCACCTGGTCGACGGGGCCGGCCGTGGTCGCCGCCCGCGGGCCGTCGCCCGGCACCATCAGGACCGCGTCGAAGGCGCCGGCCAGCCCCGCACCCGAGGCCGGATCGGTCTTGGAGGTCAGCGTGTTGCGCGCCAGTTGCAGGCTGCTGTCCAGCGAACGCGCCTCTTCGCCGTTGACGATCCCGCCCACGGTGGTGCGCGCCCGCTCGATCTGTTCCATCGCGGCCTTGACCTTGACGTCGAGCACGCGGTTGGTGACCTGAGAAGTCAATACGAAACCGAGCGCCAAAATGACCGCGAGTGACAGCCCCAGCGTCAGCGCCACCACCCGCAGCTGCAGCGAGCGCCGCCAGGCAATGGCCACGGCCCGGCTGACCGTACCCATGCCACGAGTCATGGGGCCGGAGCGCCCCCAGCGGCTCCGAGTACGTCGCCGGGAGCCCCAGATCACCGCCGGCGCTCCCCCTCTTCACGACGTTTCACACTGTGGCTACCGGTGCCGGAGCGCCGCCATTTAGCACCGCGGCGCCCTGCACCGACGCCGACGGTCACGGAGGTCCGGCCTTGTAACCCACTCCTCGAACGGTCAACACCACGGTCGGGTTCTCAGGGTCTTTCTCGACCTTGGCCCGCAGACGCTGGACGTGCACGTTCACCAACCGGGTATCCGCCGGGTGACGATAGCCCCACACCTGTTCGAGCAGCACATCACGAGTAAACACCTGCCGCGGTTTGCGCGCCAACGCCACCAGCAAGTCGAATTCCAGCGGCGTCAGGGAGATCTGCTCACCGTTGCGGGTGACCTTGTGCGCCGGCACGTCGATCTCGACGTCGGCGATGGACAGCATCTCGGCCGGCTCGTCGTCGTTGCGCCGCAGCCGCGCTCGCACCCGGGCCACCAGCTCCTTCGGCTTGAACGGTTTCATGATGTAGTCGTCGGCACCCGACTCGAGGCCCAGGACCACGTCGACGGTGTCCGTCTTGGCGGTCAACATCACGATCGGCACGCCGGAATCGGCGCGCAACACCCGGCACACGTCGATGCCGTTCATGCCTGGCAGCATCAGGTCCAACAACACCAAATCGGGGCGCAGTTCGCGCACCGCAGTCAGGGCCTGGGTGCCGTCACCGATGACCGCAGTGTCGAAACCCTCCCCACGAAGCACGATGGTGAGCATCTCGGCTAGCGAAGCGTCGTCGTCGACGACCAAAATCCTTTGCCTCATGGAGTCCATGGTGTCACCAGATCGGGACAAAACTCGGGCACCACACGGGCGTTTCTCCCTCGAAACGGCCGAATCGTGACAAATCTGTGCTAGTTGGCGGCCAAATCGGCGGCCAACCGGCCCGGATCGACGTCCGCGTCGACGCTCAGCCAACGGCCGCCCCAGCCCGCGGTGGCCAGTTCGGCGTAGACCGCGCCGGTGCGTTGCTGAAGCCCGTCATCGCGTTCGTAGCTGTCGCGCGCCCGGTCCGGATCGGACTCGGCCCGGCTGCGGGCGCGCCGGCCGGCCAGTTCCGCGGGCACCGCGAGCAACACCTGCCAGTCGGGCGCGGGCAGCCCGAGACGCTGATATTCCAGCGCGTGTATCCATTGCACGGCGGGCCCGGCGGCGTCCTGGTGTAAACGGGCGGCGGTGTACGCCGCGTTGGAGGCGACGTAGCGATCCATGATCACCACGTCGTGCTCGCGGCGCAGCGCATCGATCTCGTCGACCGCCCCGGCGCGGTCCAGCGCGAAGAGCATCGCCATCGCATACGCCGACGACGCGAGGTCGCCGTGCTCGCCGTGCAGGGCCTCGGACGCGATGTCGGCGGTGACCGATCGCCCATAACGCGGAAACGCCAGCATGGCGACCGACTTGCCGTCGGCCGCAAACAGGTTGCGGAGCTTGTCCGTCAGCGTCCGCTTGCCGGCGCCGTCGATGCCTTCGATCGCGATCAGCACGGCGCGAGCCTAGTCTGTCGAGCACCCGGCATGCCGGGCGCTCGGTGCCCAACGCCCCGCTGGCCGGGCGTTGGGCCAAAGCGCCGGCTCAGTAGCGGTAGTGGTCGGCCTTGTAGGGGCCGTCGACGTCGACGCCGATGTACTCGGCCTGCTCCTTGGTGAGCTTGGTCAGCTGGCCACCGAGCGCCTCCACGTGGATGCGGGCCACCTTCTCGTCGAGGTGCTTGGGCAGCCGGTAGACCTCGTTGTCGTACTCGTCGTTCTTGGTCCACAGCTCGATCTGGGCGATGACCTGGTTGGAGAAGCTGTTGCTCATCACGAAGGACGGGTGTCCGGTCGCGTTACCCAGGTTCAGCAGCCGGCCCTCGGACAGCACGATGATCGACTTGCCGGTGTCGGGGAAGGTCCACAGGTCGACCTGCGGACGGATGTTGGTCTTGGTGGCGCCGGACTTCTCCAGCCGGGCGATCTGGATCTCGTTGTCGAAGTGGCCGATGTTGCCCAGGATCGCCTTGTCCTTCATCGCCTTCATGTGCTCGAGGGTGATGATGTCCTTGTTGCCGGTCGTGGTGATGATGATGTCGGCCTCGCCGACGACGTCCTCCACCGTCTTGACGTCGAAGCCCTCCATCAGCGCCTGCAGGGCGTTGATCGGGTCGATCTCGGTGACCGTCACCCGTGCGCCCTGCCCGGCCACCGACTCGGCGGACCCCTTACCGACGTCGCCGTAGCCGCAGATCAGCACCTTCTTGCCGCCGATCAGCACGTCGGTGCCGCGGTTGATGCCGTCGATCAGCGAGTGCCGGCAGCCGTACTTGTTGTCGAACTTGCTCTTGGTGACCGAGTCGTTGACGTTGATCGCCGGGAACGCGAGGTCGCCGGCGGCGGCGAACTGGTAAAGCCGCAGCACGCCGGTGGTGGTCTCCTCGGAGACGCCCTTGATCGACGCGGCGATCTTGGTCCACTTGTCCTTGTCGGTCTCGAAGCGCTTGCGCAGCAGGTTCAAAAACACCCGGTGCTCGGTCGAGTCGTCTTCCTCATCCGGCGGCACCACGCCGGCCTTCTCGTACTGGGCACCGCGCAGCACCAGCATGGTGGCGTCACCGCCGTCGTCCAGGATCATGTTGGCCGGCTCGTCGGGCCAGGTCAGCACCTGCTCGGCGGCCCACCAGTACTCCTCGAGCGTCTCGCCCTTCCACGCGTACACCGGGACGCCCTTGGGCTCCTCCGGGGTGCCATGCGGGCCGACGACCACCGCGGCGGCGGCGTGGTCCTGGGTCGAGAAAATGTTGCAGGACGCCCAGCGCACCTCGGCGCCCAGCGCGACGAGGGTCTCGATCAGTACCGCGGTCTGCACGGTCATGTGCAGCGAACCCGAGATGCGCGCCCCCTTGAGCGGCTGCACGTCGTGGTACTCGCGACGCAGCGACATCAGACCCGGCATCTCCTGCTCCGAGAGCTCGATGTCCCGGCGACCGTAATCCGCCAACGACAGATCGGCGACCTTGAAATCGATGCCGTTTCGAACCTCGGGGGTGAGTGCGTTTTCGGTCGTCGTCATAACCTGTGTTCTTCCTTCTTCGGCTCGCTCGGATCCAAGCGGTAATTAGCTTAGGTATGTTCTTGGGCCACTGTAGTCGCGGGCCGACGCGCCTTGCGGGTCAGGGAACGTTGATGACGCCATGACGCTCCGCGAACGGCGTCATCAACTGCGCCAGATCGGCCGCCACGTTATGGTCCGCCTCGGGCGGCATCGACACGTAGCTCAGCGCCAGCCGCACAATGGCGCGCGCCAGCACCCCGGCGTCCTCGTCGCTGGTGGCCACCCAGCTCTGGGTGAGCGACATGGTGAGCCGTTCGGAGGCGCGGTTGATGATGGGGGCGCTGCCGATGGTGATGATCTGCAGGAGGTCCGGCTTGGCCACCCCGGTAAGCAGCGAGATCACCAGGGGGTCCGCCGACAGCTCGGTGAACAGGTCGCGGAAACCCTGCAGGAACGCCTGATAGATGTTGCCGACGTTGGCTTGCAGCGCGGCGTTGACGGCGTCGACCAGCCGATCGGCCAGGCGCAGGCCATACCCCTGCGCCAGGCCCTGCCGGGAGCCGAACTCGTTGTAGATCGTCTGCCGGCTGATGCCCGCGGCGCGGGCCACATCGGACAGGGTGATGGCCGACCAGTCCCGGGTCAGCAGCAGATCCCGCATCGCATCGAGCACCGAGTCCCGCAGCAGGGCACGCGACGCCTCGGCGTACGGCATCCGCTTCACAGGCGCGACAATAGCGGCTTTCGCCGTCGCGGTGGCTCCGATCACGGCCGGGCGATCTCCACCATCTCGAAATCGGTCTTCGCAGCGCCGCAATCCGGGCAGCTCCAGTCCTCGGGGATGTCGTCCCACCGGGTCCCGGGCGCGATGCCGTCTTCCGGCCAGCCCTTGGCCTCGTCGTACTCGAATCCGCATTGCACGCAGATGAAGAGCTTGAACTGGGCTTGATGCTCTTCGCTCAAGGGCTCATCGCGGTCGCTCATCGGTTCACTCCTATTACTTCGAAATCGACCTTCTCGCGCACCGCACAATCGGGGCAGCACCAGTCTTCGGGGATGTCACTGAACGGCGTGCCCGCGGGAAAGCCTTCCCGCGGTGCGCCTTTCGTTTCGTCGTAGGTGTAATCGCAGCCGGGGCAACGGTAGGCGGTCATGCCGTCACCCCGTAGCGGGCCAGCACCTTCTCACGCAGCCGCGGCTGCACGTTGATCCGGGTGATGTCGCCGTCGTAGTGCGCGAGCACCCGGTGGTCCATCACCTTGCGCCACAGCGGCGGGAAGTAGGTGAGCGAGATCATCGACGCGTATCCGCTCGGCAGGTTCGGCGCGCCCGCCATGCTGCGCAGCGTCTGGTACCGCCGGGTGGGGTTGGCGTGGTGATCGCTGTGCCGCTGCAGGTGATACAGGAACAGATTCGTCACCACGTGGTCGGAGTTCCAGCTGTGCGCGGGGGTGCAGCGCTCGTAGCGTCCGCTCGAATTCTTCTGCCGCAGTAAGCCGTAGTGCTCCAGGTAGTTGACCGACTCGAGCAGGCTGAAGCCGAAGACCGCCTGGATGATCACGAAGGGGATCAGCGCCGGGCCGAAGATCGCGATCAGCACGCCCCACAGCACCACCGACATCAACCAGGCGTTGAGGACGTCGTTGGACAGATACGTCTTGGGGTGCCACGGGCTGGAGCCCTGCCGGCGGATCCGTTGCGCCTCCAGCCGCAGCGATGAACGCAGGCTACCGAAGACGCTGCGCGGCAAGAACTCCCAGAAGGTCTCGCCGAAGCGCGCCGACGCGGGGTCCTCCGGGGTGGCGACGCGCACGTGGTGGCCGCGGTTGTGCTCGATGTAGAAGTGCCCGTACCAGGTCTGCGCCAGGGTGATCTTGGACAGCCAGCGCTCCACCGAGTCCTTCTTGTGGCCCATCTCGTGGGCGGTGTTGATGCCGACGCCGCCGAGCACACCGACCGACAGCGCCAGCCCCAGCTTGCCGGTCCAGCCGAGCGCGCCGTCAAAGCCCAACCAGCTCAGGTTCGACGCGGTGAACAGGTAGGCGCCGAAGATCACGCTCAGGTATTGGAACGGGACGTAGATATAGGTGCAGTAGCGGTAGTACTTGTCGTTCTCCAGCTGCTCCATGACCTCGTCGGGCGGGTTTTGCCCGTCGGGTCCGAAGCGCAGGTCGAGGATGGGCAGCAGGACCCAGAGCAGGATCGGGCCGATCCACAGCGGAACCTGCGCGGCGGCGTGCCAGCCCAGCCGGTTCAGGGCCCAGATGAGCGGAAGCATCACGAACAACGCCGTCGGGGCGATCAGCCCCATCAGCCACAGGCGGCGCTTCTTGTCCCGCCAGGCCAGCGGCTCGGATTCGGAGCTCAGCTGCGGTTCGAATGTGGTCATATGCCAAACCTCCTTGTGAGTCACACCACGTTGAGATTGGACAATACCGGTGTTTGCGTCTTCTGTCTAGACAAAAGACGCATATTTGTAAAACCGTGCGGGACCGAGCTACGGCACCGGGCTATTGGGGTCGGCCTCCAGCGCCTCGCTCGCTTCGGGCTCCCGATCCTCGCGCCGGCCCAGCACCGAGTGCCGGTAGCCGTAGCCGCCGTAGATGGCCGTGCCGACCGCCAACCAGACGGCGAACCGGACCCAGGTGAGGGCCGTGAGGTTGAGCATCAGCCACACACACGCGGCGATGGATGCGATCGGAAGCAACGGCACCCACGGCGCTTTGAAACCGCGCTCGAGATCCGGCCGCGTCCGGCGCAACACCATCACGCCGGCCGAGACCAGGACGAAGGCGAACAGCGTTCCGACATTCACCATCTCCTCGAGCTTGGTGATGGGGAAAATCGACGCCGTCACGGCCACCACCACGGCGACCACCACGGTGATCCGCACCGGGGTGCCATGCGAGCCGGTCTTGGCCAGCGACCGCGGCAGCAGCCCGTCGCGCGCCATGGCGAACAGGACCCGGCACTGGCCGAGCATCAGCACCATCACCACGGTGGTCAGTCCCGCCAGCGCGCCGATAGAGATGATCTTGCTCGCCCAATGGATGCCGTTCGCGGTGAAGGCGGTGGCCAGGTTCGCCTGCCCGCGGCCCTGGACGGTCTTGAGTTGGGTGTAGGAGACCATGCCGGACAGCACGATGGCGACGGCGACGTAGAGCAAGGTGACGATGCCCAGCGACGCCAGGATTCCCCGCGGCACATCGCGCTGCGGATTCTTGGTCTCCTCGGCCATGGTGGCGACGATGTCGAACCCGATGAATGCGAAGAACACGATCGATGCCCCCGCCAGCACGCCATACCAGCCGTAATGGCTGCTGTGTGCGCCGGTCAGCAACGACAAGACGGACTGGTCGATGCCTTTGGCATCGCGGCCGGCCTCGGCCTTCGGAATGAACGGCGAGTAGTTGGCGCGCTTGATGTAGAAGACGCCGACCACCACGACGAAGATCACCACCGACACCTTGATCGCGGTGATCACCGCGGAGAACCTCGACGACAACTTGGTGCCCAACGCGATCAGGGTCGCCACCCCCGCGACGATGACCAACGCCCCCCAGTCCACCTGCGCCGAGCCGAATTTCGCCGTGCCGCCGGCGAATCCGAACACGGTGCCCAGATAGCTCGACCAGCCCTTGGCCACGACCGCGGCACCGATCGCCAGTTCGAGGACCAGGTTCCAGCCGATGATCCAGGCCAGGAACTCCCCGAAGGTGGCGTAGGAGAAGGTGTAGGCGCTACCGGCCACCGGCAGCATCGAGGCGAACTCCGCGTAGCACAGCGCGGCCAGCGCGCAGGTGCCCGCCGCGATCACGAACGACACCCAGATGGCCGGGCCGGTGATGTCGCCGGTGGTCGACGCGGTGACCGTGAAAATGCCGGCGCCGATCACGACCGCGACGCCGAACACCACCAGGTCCCGCCAGGTCAGGTCCTTGCGCAGCTTGGTGTCCGGTTCGTCGGTATCGGCGATTGACTGCTCGATCGATTTGGTCCGCCATCGATTGGCCATGCATTCGCCCTTTCCCAGCGCGGGGAGCCATTGGTCCGTCACAGTACTGGGTACTCTCCGCAAATGCCGGATAGCAGAGCAACGGCCAGGAATCATGCTGTGGTCATCGGGGGGAGCATCGCCGGTCTTTGCGCCGCTCGGGTGCTTTCGGATTCGTATTCGCGGGTAACGGTGTATGAGCGCGACGAGTTGCCGGCCGAGCCGGCGAACCGGGCAACGGTTCCCCAGGACCGGCACCTGCACATGTTGATGGCGCGCGGGGCTATCGAATTCGAGAACCTTTTCCCCGGCCTGCTGGACGACATGGTGAGCGCGGGCGTTCCCAAACTGGAGAACCGGCCCGACTGCATCCACCTCGGCGCGGCGGGCCACGTGCTGGGTACCGGGCATACCCTGCGCGACGAGTTCACCGCGTACGTGCCCAGCCGCCCGCATTTGGAATGGCAGTTGCGCAAACGGGTCCGGGGCATCGACAACGTCATCGTTGCACGGCGCTCGGTGGCCGAGCCGCGGTTCGACCGCGCGCGACAACGGGTGACCGGCGTGCTGCTCGATCCGGCCGACCCCGAGAGCAAGGATCCCGAGTTCGTAGCCGCGGATCTGGTCGTCGACGCGGCCGGCCGGGGTACCCGGCTGCCGGTGTGGCTGGCGGAATGGGGATTCGAGCGCCCGGTCGAATTGGAGCTGGACATCGGCATTCATTACGCCACCCAGCGGTTTCGCATCCCCGACGGGCTGATCGCGGAGAAGGTGGTGGTCGCCGGCGCCTCGCATGACATGTCGCTGGGACTGGGCATGCTCTGCTACGAGGACGGCACCTGGGTCCTCACCACATTTGGCGTGGCCAACGCGAAACCGCCGCGGACCTTTCCCGAAATGCTCGGGCTGGCGCAGCAGCTGCTCCCGGACCACTTCAATGCGGCGCTGACGCGGGCCGAGCCGCTGGGCGATCCTGCGTTTCATGCCTTCCCGGCCAGCAAGTGGCGCCGCTACGACAAACTTCAGCGCCTGCCGGCCGGCATCTTCGCCTTCGGCGACGCGGTGGCCAGCTTCAATCCCACCTTCGGACAGGGCATGACGATGACCTCGCTGCAGGCCGGGCATCTGCGCCGCGCGCTGCAATTCCCGGACGATCAGGTCGCCGCGGAGCTGAACCGGGCCACCGCCAAGAGCACGTTCCCGGTGTGGACGATGAACGCGATCGGAGACGTCACGTTCCACCACGCCGGCTCCAAGGAGCCGATCCCGTGGTGGTGGCGGCCCTCAGGTGCGCTGTTCGATCAGTTCCTGGGCGCCGCCGAGACCGAACCCGTTCTGGCGGAATGGTTTTTGCGGCGGTTCTCGCTGCTCGACAGCCTCTATATGGTCCCGCCGCCGCGAATCATCGGCCGCGCGATGGCGCACAACCTGCGGCTCTGGCTCAGCGAGCGGCGCGAAGCCGCCAAACGGCGGCCCCCCCTCACAGCCCAACCGTCGCCCTGAACAGCTTGGTGGGCTCGTGCGCCTCCAGCCGGATCGGAGCGTCGTCGGCCGCCACCCAGGCGGCCATCCCCCGCTTCAACGTCAGCGAGCCGGATTTGCCGTGCACCGTCGTAGAACCCTGGGTGCACAACAGGATCTGCGGGCCGTCGTGGCTGCAGGTCGCGTCCACCTCGTGGCCGACGTACTCGTCGTCGAGCTCCAGCAGGGCGACCGCGAACTCGTCGGTCGGCGTCTCATAGATCAGTCCGAAGCCCTCACGGCGGATCCGCGGCCGCAGGTGCTCCTCAGTGGTGGGGGCGAAGTCCAGCACGCGCAGCAGCTCGGGCACGTCGACGTGCTTGGGAGTCAATCCGCCGCGCAACACGTTGTCCGAGTTGGCCATCACCTCCACCGCGAAACCGCGCAGGTACGTGTGCAGATTGCCGGCGGAGACGAAGATGGCCTCACCCGGGGCCAGGCTGATGCGGTTCAGCAGCAGCGCCGCCAGCACACCGGCGTCGCCGGGATAGCGCTCGCCGAGCTCCAGCACCGTCTTGGCCTCGCCCGCGAATTCGGTTGCGCCCGAGCTGAGGTACGCGATGGCGCCGTCCAGCACGGCGGTCACCAGCACGTCGATGTCCGGCTGGGGCGCGGTGATCCAGGTGGTGAACAGCGCGCGCAGACCGTCGGCGTCGGACTGATCGTTCAGTAGGTCGATGAACGGGTCGAGGTCGGAGACGGCCAGGGCCCGCAACAGCTCGACGGTGCC